>SCTU01000313.1 GCA_004297315.1 Dehalococcoidia bacterium
CTGGCTGCCGGAGGCGGTCAGGAGCAGGGGGCGCTGGCGGTTCAGCACCGTCTCCGCAGAGACGACGCACTTCTTGATGTCGGGGCGGGACGGGATGTCGAACATCACGTCGAGCAGCGTCTCTTCGAGCACGGTGCGGAGGCCTCGGGCGCCGGTCTTCTGCGCGAGCGCGCGCTCCGCCACAGCCTTCAGCGCGTCCTCGGTGAAGGAGAGGTCGACGCCGTCCAGCCCGAACAGGCGCTGGAACTGGCGCGCCACCGCGTTCTTCGGCTGGGTGAGGATGGCGATCATCATCTCCACGTCCAGCGGGTCGAGCGTGGAGAGCACCGGCAGGCGGCCGACGAACTCCGGGATCAGTCCGAACTGGAGGAGGTCGTCGTGCGAGACGTGGCTCAGGATGGCGGCGCGCTCCGCCTCGACCTGCGCCCGCGAGCGGAGGTCCTGCGCGAAGCCGAGGTTGCGCGAGGCCTGGCCCGTCCGCTTCGCGACGATTTTCTCGAGGCCCTCGAACGCGCCGCCGCAGATGAACAGGATGTTGGCGGTGTTGATCTGGATGAAGTCCTGGTGCGGGTGCTTGCGGCCGCCCTGCGGCGGCACCGAGGCGACCGAGCCCTCGATGATCTTGAGCAGCGCCTGCTGCACACCCTCGCCGGAGACGTCCCGCGTGATCGAGGGGTTGTCGGACTTCCGGGCGATCTTGTCGATCTCGTCGATGTAGACGATGCCGCGCTCGGCCTTCTGGATGTCGAAGTCAGCGGCCTGGATGAGGTGGAGGAGGATGTTCTCCACGTCCTCGCCCACGTACCCGGCCTCGGTCAGCGCGGTCGCGTCGGCGATCGAGAACGGCACGTCGAGCATCCGCGCGAGGGTGCGCGCGAACTCGGTCTTGCCGGTGCCGGTGGGGCCGATCAGGAGGATGTTGGACTTGTCCAGCTGGATGTCGGCCTGGGCGGGCGAGTCGATGCGCTTGTAGTGGTTGTAGACCGCCACGGCCAGCACGCGCTTCGTCCGGTCCTGCCCGACGATGTACTCGTCCAGCAGGCGGACGACTTCCTGCGGCGTGCGGAGCTTGTTGCCGGAGCCCCGTACCGACTTCGCCGCGCCAGAGGCTTCCTCGTTGATGATCTCCTGGCAGAGGTCGACACATTCGTCGCAGATATAGACAGCACCGGGGCCGGCGATCAGGCGCTTGACCTGATCCTGGTTCTTCCCACAGAAGGAGCAGTTGTACTGCACTCGACTGCCACGGGTCGTGCTGCCGGCCATGCGTCCCCCGGACTCCCCGCCCAGCGGCCGGTGTCCCCGGCCTCGCCGTCTGCTCCGCCGGGCCCTTCAGGCGCCCGTCCCGTCTCTTCCGCGACCCGCTAGGTCTTGCGGGCGAGGATCTCGTCCACCAGGCCGTAGGACTTAGCCTCGTCGGCCGTCATGTAGATGTCGCGGTCCGTGTCGTGCTTGATCTGATCGAGGGTTTGTCCGGTCGCGTCGGCGAGGATCTGGCGGATCTTCGCGTTGTTGCGGAGCAGTTCCCGCGCCGCGATCTCCACGTCGGACGCCTGGCCGCTGCCGCCACCCAGTGCCTGGTGCATGTGGATAGTGGCGTTCGGCAATGCGTACCGCTTGCCCTTCTCACCGACCGACAACAGCACCGTCCCCATCGAGGCGGTCACCCCGACGGCGATCGTACTGACCTGGGCGCGGATCAACTGCATCGTGTCCATGATCGCCAGCCCAGCGTAGATCATTCCGCCCGGGGAGTTGATGTACAGCGAGATGTCCCGGTCCGGGTCCTCCCGGTCGAGGAACAGCAACTGGGCGACGATCGAGTTCGCCACCTGGTCGTCGATGGGCGTCCCGAGGAACACGATCCGCTCCTTGAGCAGCAAGGAGTAGATGTCGTATGCGCGTTCTCCGCGGGCCGTCGTCTCCACGACCATCGGCACAATGCTCTCCGGCTTGAGGAATCCCGGAGAGAAATCGTTCATCTGAGGTGCGCGGTAGGTCATCGCTGATTCCTGTCCAGTCGGTCGGGCCGCTCTGCTGCCGTCACTGCTCACCTGCGTGTCCGGGCTCAACCGGCTGGTTCGGCCGCCGGCGCCTCGGAGGGCTCGTCCGTGGCGTCCGTCTCTTCTGCTTCTGTCGCGTCTCCCGAGGCGTCCCCTGAGGCATCCGCACGCCGTCGCCGGCTTTGCCGCTGCGGGGCCGCCGCGGTGTCCTCCGGCTGGGTGCAGATCGCCTCCAGTCGCTCAACGGCGAGCCGCGTCTGCAATTGGTTCTTGATCGAGACCCGCCCGTCCGGGGTGTCGAAGAGGTTGCGGATCGCGGCCTGGTTCTCGGGGGTGGAGCCGGCCATGCCGCTCACCAGGGAATCGATCTCCGCGTCCACCTGCTCGTCGGTCGGTGCGATCGACTCCTGCTCGACGAGCTGCCCGAGGACGAGCGCGCGGCGGACGCTGAGGTCCGCCTGCTCTCTGAACGCCTCGCGCACCTCTTCCTCGGTCCGTCCGATGGCGGAGAGCCAGCTGCGGAGCCCCTCCTCGGAGTGCGATGCGTGGTTCGACTCGCGGTCGATCAGGCGCTCGACCTCCCGGCGCACGAGCACCTCCGGGTAGTCGATGGTGGCCGTCGCGACCAGCAGGTCGATGATCTCGTTGTGGTAGCCCTCGCGCGCATTGTGCTCGAGGTTCTTCCGCAGGTCGCCCTCGACGCGCTCGCGGAGGGCCGCGACCGTCTCGATCCCCTCGTCGCCGAGTGACTTCGCGAACTCGTCGTCGAGTTCGGGCAGGACCTCGCGCTTCACCTCGTGGAGCGTGACCTGGTAGGTCGCCTTCTTCCCGCGCAACTCCTCCGCGGAGAAGTCGTCCGGCAGGTTGAACTCCACCGTGTACGGGCCGCCGGCGCTCAGGCCGACGAGGCGCTCGACGAAGCCGGGCAACGAGACGACCGAATCCTTCCGCACGGGGAATTCGGCGTCGGTCTCCTCGTGCGGCTCGCGCTGGCCTTCCACCGAGACCGTCACGTCCGCGCGTACGTGGTCGTCCCACTCCACCGCGCGGTCGACGGGTTCGAGGACGGCGTACTGGCGCCGCAGGTTCAGCAGCGTCTGCTCCACCTGCTCGGGGTCGACCGTGACTTCCGGCATCGGCGCGCGCAGCGTCGTGTACTGGTTGAGGTCCACCTCGGGCCGGACGGGGACGACGGCGGTCACGACGAGCGGCTCGGTCGACTTGAGGTCAAACTCGGGCTGGTCGATCGCGTCGACCTGCTGCTCCTCGATGGCGTGGGAGTAGACCTCCGGGAGCAGTTCCTGGAGCGCCTCTTGGAGGAGGGCGGCGGTGCCGACGTGGCGTTCGAGCATCTTGCGCGGCACGTGGCCCGGCCGGAAGCCGGGGACGCGCACCTGGCGGGAGACGCGCGTCACGGCGCGCTCCATGTGACGTTCGACAGTTTCGGAGTCGACCGTGATCTCAAGCGAGACACGTGCGTTCGGCAGGCGTTCAGCGGTGATGGTCAACGGCGTGCGTTCCCTCGCTCGATCGACACCGTCCGAGGGCACGAGTGGCCAGCACGACGGGCGTGATTCCCCGGTCCGCGCAGGTAGCCGCGGTGAATTCAATGATAGCACGCAGCCTGATTCGGACAGCCGTCCGGGAAACCCCTACCCGGCGCCTGCGAGCCGCGTCATCGCCCCCGGATCGCGTCGTTCAGCGCGTCGCCGAGGAGGGCAAAGGCGAAAAGTAGCAGCGTGACGGTGACGCCCGGCACCAGCAGCAGGTGCGGGTTGGCCTGGAACGTCCGCGTCCCCGAGCCCTCGAACAACATCGCCCCGAACGAGGCGGCCGGCGGCTGCACGCCCACCCCGAACCATGTCAGCACGATCTCCGAGCCGGCGATGCTGCCCAGCGTGGCCGAGAGCGACAGGATGATCAGGAAGGACACGTTCGGCAGCAGGTGTTGCAGGATCACCCGGCCGGGCCCAGCCCCCAGCGATTCGGCCGCCATGACGTAGTCCCGCTCTCGCAACTGGAGCACCTGCGAACGGATCACCCGCGCGGTGCCCACCCAGAAGAACAGGGACAGCGCCGAGAACACGAGCATGTACGAGGGGAACCCGGAGGCCACCAGCCCGTGGAACGGCGTGTGCCCCTCCACCCACCTCGTCCAGGACACCACTCGAGGCCCCAGTGTCGCGTTGATCAGGATCAGCATGACCAGCGCCGGGAGCGAGGAGAACACGTCGCCCACGCGCATGATCAGCGTGTCGACCCACCCGCCGCGGTATCCGGCGAGCAGGCCCAGCGTGTTCCCGATGATCAGCCCGCCTGAGAGCACCACCGCCGACGTCACGATCAGCGTCGTCCGGGAGGAGTACATCGCGCGGCTCAACTCGTCGCGGCCGAGGCGGTCAGTCCCCAGCAGGTGTTGCCGGCTCGGCCCCTGGACGGCCCGGTCGAGGTTGGTCTGCGTCGGCGAGTAGGGCGCCAGCAGCGGGGCGGCCACCCCGGCCCCGTAGATGACTCCGATGATCACCAGGGAGACCATCGCCAGCCGCTTCTGGCGCAGGCGGCCGAGGACGATCCGCCACTCGCTGGTGCCGGGCACCACCGTCCGGGCGCCCGCCTGGGCGGTCGCGGCAGGCGCGGTCATCCTCGCGACGACCCGATGCGCACGCGCGGGTCGACGAAGCCGTAGGCGATCTCCGCCAGCAGGTTCATCAGCACGAACGCCGCCGCGAAGATCACCGTCGTGGCCAGGATGACGTCGTAATCACGGCTCACCACAGCCTCGAAGGTGAAGCGGCCGATGCCGTTGATGCCTAGCAACGTCTCGACGAACAGGGCGCCCTCGATCACGCCGGCGAGGGCGAACCCGACGACGGTGATCAGTGGCAAGAGCGAGTTCGGCAGGACGTGGCGGAACTGCACCGTCGACTCTGAGAGGCCCTTCGCGCGCGCGGTGCGCACGAAGTCCTCCAGGTTCACCTCCAGTGCGCTCACGCGGACGAGCCGCGCGACCGAGACGAACCCCGGCAGGGTGAAGGCGACCAGCGGGATGTAGAGGTGGGGGTCCGGGATCGGGATCGCGATTACGCCGCCGATCCACCAGACGTCGAAGACGCCGTCCCAGCCGCCCACCGGCAGCCAGCCCAGCTTCACGCCAAAGAGCCAGATCAGCGGCGGGATCACCACCAGGACAGGGATCGCCTGCAAGAACAGCAGCGTCCCGATGATCGCCGGGTCCAGCCACGTCCCCGCAAAGCGCGCCGCCAGCAGGCCCATCGGGATCCCGACGGCGAACACGATTACGAGCGCGATCAGGCCCAACTGCGCGGAGATCCACATCCGCGGGAAGATCAGCTCGGAGACCGAAAAACCCTTCTGCAGGTAGGACTCGCCGAAGTCGCCGCGCACGGCCTTCTCCAGCCAGCGGACGTATTGGACGGCGATGTTCGAGTCCAGGCCGCGCTCCTGGCGGATCTGCTCGAGCACTTTCGGGTCGCGCACCTGTCCGGCCGTCACGGTCACCGGATCGCCGGGCCCGAACCGCGCGAGGGCGAACGTCCCGAACGAGACGAGGAACAGCACGACAGGCAGCCAGAGCAGCCGGCGGACGACGTATGCGCCCATCAGTCACCCTCTCCCGCAGCCGGGACCGTTATCGGGCCAGTTCCACAAAACGAAGGCGCGGCACCACCATCGGCGGCTCGGACCAGTTCTTCACGGAGTCCTTCACGACGACGTGCGTCGTCGAGAAGTACAGCGGCAGCCACGCCGCCTCGTCCACGATCTTCTTCTCGACCTGACGGTATATCTCCAACCGCTTGGCGGCGTTCGCCTCGACGCGCGCGGCGTCCAGCAGTTTGTCGACCTCAGGGTTCTTGTAGCCGACGTCGTTCAGCGGCGACCCGGAGTGGAACTTCACGTCCAGGATGTCCTCGGGGTCCGGGTAGTCCATGATCCAGCCGGCGTTGAACGCCTGGAGCCGGCCCGCGTCCTGGTCCGCGAGGAATGTCGCGAAGTCCGTCTGCCGGATCGTGATGTTCAGCCCGATCTGCTTCCACATCTCGAGGAACGCCTGCGTGTCCACCCCGGCCTCGGCGCCGGCGCCGACCTCGGTGATCTCGATCGGCGGCATCTTCCCTGCGTACTTGGACTTCGCGAGTTCGGCCTTCGCCGCCTCGACGTTGTATTGCAGCGTCTTGTCCTCGGGGACGTAGCCGGGCAGCTGCGGCATCAGGATTCCGGTGGCCGGCTGGAGCATGTTCTTGAACGTCACCTCAGCGACACGCTTGCGATCGATCGCGAGCCCCATCGCCCGTCGCACCGCCACGTCGTCGAACGGCGGGACGCTCGTGTTAAAGGCGACGTACGCAATCGAGAACTGCGGCGATGCCTTGTAGACCTTGTTCAGGTCGCTCTTCGGGTCGCGCGCCCGGTCGATATCGTTGAGTGAGATGTTCGCGACGTCGAGCTCGTTGTTCTCGAAGCGCGTCAGGGCAGAACCGCCCGACAGGAGATAGTCGGCTTCCTTCAGTTTGGGGGCGCCGAGGTGGAACTTCGGGTTTGCCTCCAGCACGATCCGCTCGCCGAGGCGCCACTCCGCGAGCTTGTATGGCCCGGTCCCGTTCGGCTTCCGTGACCAGTTCCTCGCGTTGCTCTCGATCTGGCTCTTATCCACCACGAAGGCCGTGGGATAGGTCAGCTTCGCCATAAAGTAGGGTTTCGCGGCGTCGATCGTGATCCGCACGTGGCGGTCGTCGATGACCTCGACACCCTTCACGTCCTTCGCGACGCCGGCGAAATGCTCGCGCACGCCGACGATGTCGCCCAAGTAGGCGATGGCGGTCGGCGACGACAGTTCCTTCGAGGAAGCGCGCTCGATTGAGTACTTGATGTCGGTCGCGGTGACCTTGCGTCCGCTGTGGAAGGCGGCGTTGTCCCTCAGCGTGAACGTGTACTGCTTGCCGTCCGGGGAGATGTCCACCTTCTCCGCGAGGTCCATCTCGATGTCGAGCTTGGGCGAGAGCGTCACGAGGCCGCTGAAGATCTCGACGATGTACTCGGCGGAGGTTGCGTCCCCCGCGATGTGCGGGTCCAACGTCACGGGGTCGGTACCGGGGAGGCGCAGGACGCCCTTAGCGTCGCCTCCGCCGCCGCCACTCTTCCCACCGGCCGTGGTCGTGCCGTCCCCTCCGGAGTCGTCGCCCTTTCCCCCCAGTAGCAGGACGGCCGAGAGGCCACCTACCACGAGGACGAGCGCAGCGAGGACGCCGAGCAATACGGCGAGCAGACGGTTCTGGCTCATTCAACCTGGCCTTCCGGACGGACGGTACGCCCGCGCGCGACGTCCGCAGGGGCGGAGCACCTCGAAGCATATCGCAGGGGGCGGCCGCTCGTGGCGGGCCAGCCCAACGGCGCTACGGCTCGGGGGCCGGCTCGTCCGCGGCCTGCTCGGCAAGCGCGGCCTCGGCATCCGGCGCCAGCCGGATGTGGACGTCGCGTAACTGACGCTCCGACACTGGTGCCGGCGCGCCGGTCATCGGGTCCCCCGCCGACTTCGTCTTCGGGAAGGCGATCACCTCGCGGATGTCCCGCTCGCCGGCGAAGAGCGCGACCGTGCGGTCGATGCCGGGCGCGATCCCGCCATGCGGAGGGGCGCCGTACGTGAACGCCTCCAGCATGTGGCCGAACTTCAACTTCGCCTCGTCCAGCGTGAGACCCAGTGTGCGCAGCACCGCCAATTGCAGTTCTCGCGAGTGGATACGGATCGACCCCGACCCGATCTCCTGCCCATTACAGACGATGTCGTAGGCGTGGGAGCGGACACTGCCTGGATCGCTCTCCAGCAGCCCGATGTCGTCCGTGAACGGCGAGGTGAACAGGTGGTGGACGGCGCTCCATCGCTCCTCCTCAGCGTCCCACTCGAAGGCCGGAAACTGCGTGACGAAGAGGAACGCGAGCGTGGAGGGGTCGGCGAGGCCGCGCTGCTCCGCGACGGTCCGGCGGAGCACGTCGAGCACCCGGGAGGTGAGCGCGTCCGGCCCGGCGGCGATCAACAGCAGGTCGCCGCGCCGCGCGCTGCACGCCTGGCCGAGCGCCGCGGCCTGCTCCGGAGTGAAGAAGCGTGCGGCGGGCGACTTCACCTCCTCGCCCGTGAGGTCGTCGAGCGGCCCATCGCCG
>SCTU01000314.1 GCA_004297315.1 Dehalococcoidia bacterium
GCGGCCGCCTCCTGGTACAGCGGCAGCCGCTCGGACTGGACGTACGGCCCGTACGGCCCGCCGATGTCCGGCCCCTCGTCCCAGTCGAGGCCGAGCCAGCGCAGGGACTCAAGGATGCGCTCCAGCGATCCGGGCACGGCCCGCGCCTGGTCGGTGTCTTCCAGGCGGATCAGGAACTGGCCGCCCGTGTGCCGTGCGTACAGCCACGTCCATACCGCCGTGCGGATGTTGCCGACGTGCGGGTCCCCGGTGGGACTCGGCGCGTAGCGGACGCGCGCGGGCGTCGAGGTCTGGAGGGTCACGCGAGGGCTCCGATCTCAGGCGCCGGCCGTACCGGGTGACGGACACGCAACGCGCGCACCGCCGCCCGCATGTCCTCGGGTAGCGGCGCGACGAACTCGCGCCACGCGCCGTTGGATGCGAGCGTGACGCCCAACCGCCATGCGTGCAACGCCTGCCGGCCGATCGCGTCCGAGGCGTGGCCATAGAGCGTGTCACCGAGCACTGGGTGTCCCACCGCCGTGAGGTGCACGCGGATCTGGTGGGTGCGTCCCGTGAAGATCCGCACCTCCAGCAGCGCCGCCTCGTCGCCGTACTGTTCCAGCACGCGGTACTGGCTCTTCGCCGACTGCCCGTGCTCCACCACCGCGCGGCGATACGGCGCGGTCGGGTCCGGGCCGAGCGGCGCGTCGATGATCCCCTCTGGCGGCTCCGGGCAGCCCTCGACCAATGCGAGGTACGCCTTCGTCGTCTCGCGCAGGCGGAACTGCTCCTTGAGGATGAACTGCGCCTCTGCGCTCTTCGCCAGCGCGATCACGCCGCTCGTGTCGCGGTCCAGCCGGTGCACCACGCCGCCGCGGTCGCTGTCGTCGATTTCGCGCACCTCCGGGTAGTGCGCGGCGACAGCCTCGATCAGCGTGACTTCGTCGAGGCCCTCAGCCGGGTGCACGACGAGTCCCGGCTGCTTGTCGAGGATCAACGTGTGCTCGTCCTCATACAACACGGTGAGCGGTACCCCCACGGCACGCGGGTCGACCGCGGGCGTGGCCGGGAATTCGACCTCCACGACCTGCCCCGCGACCACCAGCGTGCTCGCCTTCGTCGCCGTGGCGCCGTCCACGCGCACGCGTCCCTCCTCGACCCAGCGTCGCGCCTGCGTGCGCGACAGCGCGGGCACGGCGAGGCTCACCGCGCGGTCGAGGCGGTCCTCCGCGCGCACCTCGAACCGCCGCGTCTCGGGGCGCGAACCGGCTTCTGCGGTCACGGCGCGTCCTTGAACGGACCCTCGTCGCCATCGCGGAAGGCGAGGAAGACGAGCAGCGCGACGCCGCAGAAGATCGAGGAGTCGGCGAGGTTAAACGCCGGGTAGTGCGTCGGGTCGATGAAGTCCGTCACGGCCCCCAGCCGCACCCGGTCGATCAGGTTCCCGATCGCGCCACCGAGGATCAGCGTCAGCGCAACGTGGTAAAGGCGCCCGTGCGAGGGGAGGGTCAGGAGGAAGGCGGTGATGCCTGCGATCAGCACAAAGGCGGCCACCACCAGGAAAGTCCCCGCACCCTGCAGGATGCCGAAGGCTGCGCCCGTGTTCTCGATGTGCTGCAGCCGGATGATCTCCCAGCCGGGCGGCCATGCCTCATACAGGTCCAGCGTCGCGCGGACGAGCGCCTTGGTGCCCTGGTCCACCGCGATGACGACCACGGCCAGCAAGAGCCACGGCGTGGCACGCCGCAGCCGGAAGCGGGACGTGGTCACGGGGACGTCAGCAGGCGGCGCGACGGCGGCTGGTTGTTCCATGCACGTTGATCGTACGGCAGCGCCCCGTGGGGCGCTTCGGCCCGACGGTACACTGGATCGCGCACCACCTCGGAGCGAAGGAGGCCGCCCATGGCGCTCTTCACCAGAGACCCGCGCACCCTGGAGGCTCGCGATGACGGCCGCCCTCGCCTGCCCCCGGGCCAGCGGCTGACCGACGGCTGGCCGGTGCTCCACTACGGCTCGATCCCGAAGGTCGACCGCGCGACGTGGACGTTCCACATCTTCGGCCTCGTCGAGCAGGAGATCACACTGACCTGGGACGAGTTCATGGCGCTGCCGCAGTCGAACAGCCGCAGCGACATCCACTGCGTCACCACCTGGTCGAAGTTCGACAACGACTGGGAGGGCGTCGTCATCGACGACCTGCTCGCCCTCGCCCGTCCGAAGCCCGAGGCGGCGCACGCGATCTTCCACTCCTACGGCGGCTACACGACCAACGTGCCGCTGGCGGAAATGCACGGCCCGGAGAACATGCTCGTGCACTCGCACGATGGCGCGCCGCTGACGCCCGAGCACGGCGGCCCCCTGCGCGGCCTGGTCCCCAGCCTCTACTTCTGGAAGAGCGCGAAGTGGGTGCGCGGCATCGAGCTCGTCGCCGAAGACCGCGCCGGCTTCTGGGAGATGTACGGCTACCACATGCACGGCGACCCCTGGACCGAGGAGCGCTACGGCTAGCCTTCTCCCCGGCCGCAGACACAAAGACGCCCGGCCAATCGGCCGGGCGTCTCGCTTGGGCGGCATCGAGGCGAGCGCTAGATGAAGATCCGCGAACCCTTGTGGCGGATGTTGCCGGTGCGAAGCGCCTCAGCCGCTACGGCCTCGGACACTCGCGTGACGACCTCCTCATTGAAGACGGAGGGGAGGATGTACTCCTCCGAGAGCTGGCTCGTCGGGATCGACTCCGCGATCGCTCGGGCGGCCACGATCTTCATCTCCTCAGTGATCTGCAAGGCGCCGGCGTCCAGCGCGCCACGGAAGAGGCCCGGGAAGCAGAGCACGTTGTTGATCTGGTTGGGGAAGTCCGAACGGCCCGTCGCGATCACGCGTGCCATCCCCGCCACCTGGTCCGGCATGATTTCGGGCACCGGGTTCGCGAGGGCGAAGACGATGGCGTCCTTCGCCATGTGCGAGACCCACTCGGGCTTGACCAGGTTCGGCCCGGAGAGGCCGAGGAACATGTCCGCGTCCCGCAGGGCGTCTTCGATTGTGCCGTCGAAGCCTTCGGGGTTGGTGTGGTCGGCGAACCACTCCTTCGCGAAGTTGAGGTTCGGCCGGCCCTTGTAGACGGCGCCTTCGCGGTCGAAGCCGATCACGTTCTTCACGCCGAAGTTCATCATGATCTTCGAGCAGGCGACGCCGGCGGCGCCGACGCCAAGCACGCAGACCTTCAGGTCCTCCGGGCGCTTGTCCACGATCTTCAGGCTGTTCATCAGCGCGGCGAGCACCACCACAGCGGTG
>SCTU01000315.1 GCA_004297315.1 Dehalococcoidia bacterium
GACAACGCCGCCGAGGACGGCCAGCCCGGACAGCAGGGCGGCCAGCCCTCACCCATGGGCCAGCGTGGTCAGCAACAGGGCCAGCAGGGCCAGCGCCCGCAGGGCGGCCAAGGCCAGGACGGCCAACCGGGCGAGGCGGGCGGCCCGCAGCAGGGCGGACAGCCCGCAGGCGGCGGCGACCAGGAGCAGCAGTTCCGCGAGATGCTGCAGCGGATCGCAGAGCGCAAGCAGCAGTTCCTCGACAACCTGCCGGAGAACGCGCCGGGCCAGATGAAGGCGCTGCAGGACTACGAGTTCCTGAACCCGGAGGCGCAGCACAAGTTCCAGGAACTCGTCGACCAGTTGCGCCAGGCGATGGCCGGCCAGTTCTTCAAAGACGTCCAGAAGATGGTCGAGGAGATGTCCGAGGGCGACAAGCAGCGCATGAAGGACATGGTCCGCGCGCTGAACGACATGCTCGCGCAGAAGATGCGCGGGCAGGAGCCCGACTTCGATTCATTCATGCAGCAGTTCGGCGACATGTTCGGGGACAACCCCCCGCAGTCGCTGGAAGAGCTGATGGCGCAGATGCAGGCGCAGATGCAGGCCATGCAGTCGCTGATGGCCAGCATGCCCGGCGACCAGCGCCAGCAACTCCAAGACATGCTCGCACAGCACCTCGGCGACCCTGAACTCGAGGACGAGATCTCGCAACTCGCGCAGAACCTCGAATTCCTCAACCCCAGCCGCGAGGATCCCTCCTCGTACCCGTTCCGCGGTGATGAGGAGATCGGGCTCGAACAGGCCATGCGTCTCATGAACGAGATGAATGGCATGGACGACCTGGAGAACGACCTGGAGCGTGCCCAGTACAACGGCGACCTGGACACCGTCGACGTCGACCAGTTGCGCGAACTCCTGGGCGACGACTCCGCGGAGCAGTTCGAGGAGTTGAAGAAGCTGCTCGAGGTCCTCGAGCAGGCCGGCTACGTCCGCCGCGAGGGCGACGAGTGGCAGCTGACGCCGCGCGGGACGCGGATGATCGGCCAGGCGGCGCTCGGCGAGATATACAAGCAACTGAAGAAGCAGGGCCTCGGCAACCACCCCGCGCCCGAGTCCGGCCGCTACGGCGAGCGCCTCGACGAATCGAAGCCGTACGAGTTCGGCGACCCGTTCCACCTCGACCTGCGCAAGACGCTGATGAACGCGATCGAGCGCGGGGGCCGCGGGACACCCGTGAAGATGAGTCCGGACGATTTCGAGATCTCGCGCAGCGAGCTCGTCACGACGACGACGACCGTGCTGATGGTCGACCTCTCGTGGTCGATGGCGCTGCGGGGCTCGTTCCAGGCGGCGAAGAAGGTCGCGCTGGCGCTGCAGAACCTGATCAAGTCGCAGTACCCCAAGGACTCGCTCTACATCATCGGCTTCTCCGCCTACGCGCGGGAGTTGAAGGCGCACGAGTTGCCCTACGTCCGCTGGGACGAGAGCGTGCTCGGCACGAACATGCACCACGCCCTGATGCTGGCAGAGCGCATGCTCGCCAAGCATCGTGTCGGGACGAAGCAGATCCTGATGATCTCCGACGGCGAGCCGACGGCGCACCTGGAGCACGGGCGCTCGCAGTTCGCCTACCCGCCGAGCCCGATCACCATCCGCGAGACGCTGAAGGCGGTGAAGCGGGTCACGCAGCAGGACATCACCATCAACACGTTCATGCTGGACCGGAACTACTACCTGAAGGAGTTCGTGAACCAGCTGGCGAAGATCAATGGCGGCCGGGTCTTCTACACGACGCCCGAAAAGCTCGGCGAGTACATCCTCGTCGACTACGTGACGCACAAGAAGAAGCACCTGACGGGGCGATAGGCGGGGCCGCCGCCACGAGCGCGGCGGCCAAGACGGAGGTCTCGCCCTCGTGCGACGTCCGATATATCTCGGCGCCATCCTCCTCACGATCGTCGTCGTCGGGGCCTTCTGGTATGGGGTCGTCGAGGACTTCGGATTCGAGGACGGCCTGTACATGGCCGTCATCTCGCTCACCACCGTCGGTTACGGCGAAGTGCACCCCCTGGACGCCTCCGGGCGCGCTTTCACTATTGTTTACCTGCTCACCGGCGTCGGCGTGCTCTTCTACGTCGTCACGGTCGAGGTCGAGACGGTTGTCGTCGGGGGGGTGGCCGACGCGTTCGGCCTGCGGCGGAACCGTGGAAAGGTACGACGGATGCACGACCACGTGATCATCTGCGGCTTCGGCCGCGTGGGACGCGAGATCACCGAGACGCTGACGCAGCGCGGCACCCGCCACGTCGTGGTCGACCTCGACGCCGAAGCGACCCGCGCGATCTCAGGGGAGTACGTTGCGACGGTGGTCGGAGACGCGACGCAGGAGACGACGCTGCGCGAGGCGGGCATCGAGCGCGCGCGGACGCTGATCGCGGCGGCCGACTCGGACGTGCAGAACACCTATATCGTACTCACGGCACGCGCACTCAACCCCTCGCTCTTCATCGTCGCCCGCGCTGGCTCGGATTCGGCGGAACGCCGGCTGACGGCCGCGGGCGCGGACAGCGTCGTCTCGCCGTACCAGATGGGCGGCCGTCGCATGGCGCTTGCGGCCGTGCAGCCCACGCTCAACCAGTTCGTCGACCGGATCACGACCATCGAGGCGGACGGCGGCCACGTCCTCGCGGAGGTGATCGTGGAAGACACCCCGCGCGGGCTCGTGGGGCGCACCATCGCGGCCGTGACTGCCGAGGTGCCGGCCGTCCACATCCTCGGCATGGAACGCGACGACGAGGGCTTCACCGTGGGCCCGCGTGGGGCAGTAACGCTGCGGCGCGGCGACCGCCTGTTCGTCTATGGGGACTCCGAAGAGGTGGCGGCGATGGCACGCCAGGCAGGCGCCGGGTAGCGTAAGGCCGTTGCCCCGCGCACCTGGCGGCGGCATGCTGGAACGACCACCGCCCGCGAGAGGCACGACCATGCACCGCCCCAGCCGAGGCTTCCACCACGCCGCCCTTTACGCGGTCGCCATGTGTGCTGCGCTTGCGACCCTGTTGACCGCCGCGTGCGCCGACGGCGCACCGAAGTGGGACGCGCGGAGCCTCGAGGCGACGGTGGCGGACCTGCCGTTCACCCCGATCGTTGTGAACTCGAACCTCGGCGTGGGCAAGAACCGCCTGACAGTCGCGCTGTTCGACGACAACCAGGAATTCGTCACGGACGCGCAGGTCACGGCAACGTTCTACCACCTGGACAAGGAACCCGAGGGCGAACCGAAGAACCCGCAGCGCGTGGGGGACGCGGTGACGCTGCCGCCGCACACCCTGAAAGCGGTCGGCGTCGCCCGGCTGGGCAGCGTCATGGTTTCGCGCCTGCCCCGTCCTGCGCTTCAGGACGCCGGCGACGCGCACATCGGCCATGACAGTACGGTGTACGCGTCGACCGTCGACTTCGACCGGGCCGGCTTCTGGGGGGTCTCGCTGGACGTGAAGACGGCCGGCAAGACGTACTCCGGCGCGCGCGTCGTGTTCGCCGTGCAGGAGCGGACGATGGAGCCGCGCATCGGCGACCCGGCGATCCCGTCGAAGCAGCTCACCCTGGCGGACGTGAAGAACATCCAGGAGATCGATTCCTCCGACACGCCAAACCCGGAGTTGCACGGCATGACGATCGCGGATGCGATCGCCAGCGGGAAGCCCAGCGTGATCGCCTTCGCCACGCCCGCCTTCTGCCAGACCCGCTTCTGTGGACCGGTGCTCGATCAGGTCGTGACGCCCGCCTGGAACGATTTCAAGGGCAGCGTGAACATCCTCCACGTGGAGCCGTACGACATCGCGAAGGCGCGAAGCGGGTCACTGGTCACGGTCCCCGCAGTGCAAGAGTGGAAGCTGCTCGCGGAGCCACTGATCTTCGTGGTTGGACGGGACGGGGTCATCACCGCGAAGTTCGAGGGGATCATGGACTACCCGGAACTCCGCGCCGCCATCGAGGAGACGTTGAAGAAGTAGGCCGCACATCCCTCGATGCGGGTGCCGCGCCTCGGCGATAGGCTCCTCCCGATGCGCCGCCTTCACCTGACCCATCGGCGCGCGCTGATCGCGCTTATCGTGCTGGCCGCGCTCGTCGCGGTGGCCAGTGCGGACGCCGTGCTGCGCGTCCGCGACGCGCGCGCCGAGGCAAAAGCGGCGATGGCCCTGCTCGACCGTTCGCGCGCGACACTGGGGCCGCTTCTGCGGTTCGACACCAGCACGTGGCCGGGACGCGAGGGCTACGCACAGCTTCAAGATGACCTGCGCGCAGCCGAGGGCCATCTCCGCCGGACGGACGAGCGCCTGGGCTACCTCCAGTGGTTCGACGTCCTCGGCCGTGTCGTGCCGCGCTACGGTCAGTCGATCAGGAACGGCCCGGCCCTCCTCGACCTCACGATCACCGTGACGCGCGAGGCGGGAGGCGTGTTCGCGGAGGCCGAACCGCTGTTCGTCGGGACGGGGAACTCCGGCGACCGGGCGCGTGACGTGTTCGTGGAGCGTCACGAGGCGCTGGACGGGCACCTCGCGCGACTCGAGGCGGTCCGGGCGGAATCGCAGCGGCTGGCCGGCGTGCGGTGGGCCGGGCCAATGGACCGCGCCGCGCGCATCCTGCCGGAACTGGACGCCGACCTCGCGCGTGTGACCTCGGTGCGGTCAACGTCGGCACGGCTTGCGGCGGGCCTGGAGCCGCTCCTGGGCTACGGCGGGCCACGCTCATACATCGTGCTGGGACAGAACGAGCAGGAAATTAGGCCCACCGGCGGCTTCCTCGGCACGATGGGCGTCGTGAAGGTCGCCGAAGGCAAAATCGAGGCCTTCGAGTACGCCTCTTCGTACGAGTACGACCCCAAGCCGCCCAAGTTCCGCGTGCCGCCCGAGGACTTTGGGCGCGGCCTCGGGTCGCGCTACTGGTATGTGCGCGACGCCAATTGGTCCCCTTCGTTCCCGGAGGCTGCCGGCGCCGTGCAGCAGTTCCTGCGCGAGGATCGTGGGCTGGAGGCGGACGGCGTGATCGCGGTCGACACGGAGATGCTCCGGCTCCTGCTCGAGGCGCTGGGGCCGATGGACGTGCAGGGCATCGACGTCCCGCTGACGGCGGAGAACTTCTACGCCGCGCTAGAAGAGGAGATCTTCGGCGAGGAGACCGAGATCGCCGCCAAGAAGCGGACCATCCTCGGCCGTGTACTGCAGCAGAGCATCGACCGCGTGCAGGCCGCGGATGCCGACAAGGTGCCGGCGCTTGTCGCCGTCCTGCGCCGGGGGGTCGGCGGGCGGCACCTCCAGATCTTCGGCAACGACCCCCGCGTCGAGGCGATGGCGGAGGCGTTCGGCGCGGACGGCACGATGCGGCGGCGTGACGGACGCGACTTCGTCGCCGTCGTCGACGCCAACGTCTCCTACTCGAAGATGGGGGCGGCGATCAGCCGCGAAACGACCTACCTCCGGCGAGGCGACGGTCGCGTGGACCTCTTCGTCTCCTGGCGGAACGACCTGACGCAGTTCGCGGGCCAGCGTTACAAGCGACTCGGCCAGGCTGCGACGCTCTACGACGCGACGAGCGGCACCTATACGAAGACGAAGGGCGTCTACGCCAACGTCTTCCGCATCTACCTCCCGCTCGGATCGACGGTCGAGAGTTACGAGGGGTTTACCCCGACGTTTCGGCTCGAACTGGGGATGCTCGTCCTCGTCGGGCGCGTGGAGGTGGTCGATGGCGAGCAGAGGACGATAGCGATCACGTACCGCCCGGCGGGCACTCCGACCGGTGTCGACGTCTGGAAGCAGGGTGGCCAGGGGCGCGACCGGCTTCGCGTCCTCGCCGCGAACGGCCGCCAGCAGGACGCGCTCTTCGACGCTGCCTTCGCGCAGGACACCGGCGCGAATTTTGCGAACGCGGCCACGCTGACGCCCTGAGGGCCGAGGCGCGGTCAAGGAAGGCCGCTGCCCCTTCCGTCGCCTTCGGATAGGATGCTCGCCGGGGGACGCGCGATGACGGAGCACGGGGTGGCGCGGTCGTCCGCTTCGGTCGACGAGATGCGGGCACGCGCGCGCGCCGTGCGCCGCTTCGCGGTCGCCGCGACCGCCCGGACGCGCGCCTCGCACATCGGCAGCGCGCTCTCCGTGACGGACATCCTCGTCGCCATCCACTTCGCTGCGATGCGCGCGGACCGCAGCGGCGTGCACGGCGACCATTGCATCCTGAGCAAGGGCCACTCGGCTGTCGCGCTCTACGGCGTGCTTGCCGAGCGCGGCGTCCTGTCGCGCGCGGCCGTCGAGCACTTCTACGAGAACGGGAGCCTCCTTGCCGGCCATCCGGAGCCGAACCCGGAAGCAGGCATCATCTTCGGCAGCGGATCGCTGGGACACGGCCTCCCCGTCAGCAACGGGATGGCGCTCGGCAAGCGCCTGGCTGGCTCGGACGGGCACACTTGGGTCGTGATGAGCGACGGCGAGTGCGAGGAAGGTTCCACTTGGGAGGCCGCCCTCTTCGCCGCGCAGCACCGGCTCGGCAACCTCACTGCCGTGGTCGACCGCAACGGCATCCAGGGGATGGGGTCGACGGAGTCGGTCCTTGGCCTCGAGCCCTTCGCCGACAAATGGCGTGCGTTCGGCTGGCGCGTGGTCGAGGTGGACGGGCACGACCTCGATGGACTCGCCAGCGCCACGCAGCCGGGGGCCCAGGCTGGCCAGCCGACAGTCGTGATCGCGCGCACCACGAAAGGGAAGGGCGTCTCCTTCATGGAGGCGAACAACGACTGGCACTACCGCTCCGCGAACCCGGACGAACTCGCGACGGCGCTCGCGGAACTGGCCGGCTAGCGGTGCGCGCTGCCCTCATCGATGAGTTGACGACGCTCGCGGCGCACGACCCCAAGGTCGTGCTGATCGTGAACGACGTTGGCTTCTCGGTGGTCGAGCCGTTCCAGCAGCGATTCCCGGACCGCTTCATCAACGCCGGTGTAGCCGAGGCGAACATGATCGGCGTGGCGGCAGGCCTCGCGCTCACGGGCCACCGCGTCTTCGTCTACGCGATCGCCCCGTTCACGACCTACCGCTGCATCGAGCAGATCCGACTCGACCTCTGCCGCACGAAGGCGCCGGTCACGCTGGTCGGCCTCGGCGGTGGCTTCACCTACGGCCAGCTTGGCACGACTCATCACCCGACCGAAGACGTCGCGATGCTGCGCGCGCTCCCCGGCGTGCGCGTCCTGGCGCCCTGTGACTCCTTCGAGACGCGCGCGCTCGTCCCGCACCTGGGGACGGGCGAGGGCCCGATCTATCTCCGGTTGGAGAAGGCGGGCCAACAGGACGTGCACACCACCCTGCCCGCAGTGGGGCCGGGCCGCTCCGTCCGCGTACGCGCCGGTGAGGACGTGACGCTGGTCGCCTGCGGGACGATGGTGCAGATGAGCCTCGCCGCGGCCGATCGCCTCGCGGCGCGCGGGGTCCGCGCCGGCGTGGTCAGCGCAGTCTCCCTAAAGCCGCTCGACCCCGCGCTCCTCGGTGAACTGCGCACGCGCCCCGTCGTGACCGTCGAAGAGCACTCGACGATCGGCGGACTAGGCAGTGCGCTCGCCGAGGCTGCGGCCGACGCGTGCGTGCCCGCGCCGCGCCTGCGCATCGGCGTGCCGGACGCATACGCGGAGGTAGCCGGAGATCAGGGCTACCTCCGTTCGTTAGTCGGACTGACCGCCGAGGGCATCGAGCGCCGTGTCGCGGACGCCCTCGGCCGGGGCGCATGAGCGCCCTGCGTCGCTTCGCCATTCACCCGCTCGTCTCCGGTTCGGTCGCCCTCATGGCCGCGCGGCTCGTCTCGATCGTTGCGGGCCTCGCCACGGTCTCGATCGTCGTCCGGGCACTCGACGGCGCGGCCTTTGGCTTCTGGTCCGCGCTCGTCAGTCTGACGACGCTGACCGCGGG
>SCTU01000316.1 GCA_004297315.1 Dehalococcoidia bacterium
AGTTCGCGGATCTGTATCGCGAACTGCTGGGCGCGTAGTCGAGGGCTGCGACGCGAGGGGAGCCGAACCCCGCGAGCGGTGGGTGCAGCGGATAGGATGCCCGCATGAGTGACACCGCTTGGATCGAGACCACCGCCGCCCGAGCAGCAGAGTTCCGGCGAATGCATCAAGGCCCCGGCATGCTCGTCATGCCGAACGCCTGGGACGCCGCCAGCGCCCGCACGTTCGAGGCTGCCGGCTTCCCGGCGATCGCCACGACCAGCGGCGGGGTCGCCGTCAGCCTCGGCTACCAGGACCACGAGGGCGCGCCCGTGGAGGAGATGCTGGCCGCCGCGGGACGGATCACACGGGCAGTCGCCGTCCCCGTCACGCTGGACCTCGAGGCGGGGTATGGCCTACCGCCGGCAGAGTTGATCCAGCGGACCGTCGCGCTCGGCGCGGTTGGCTGCAACCTCGAAGACTCCGACCACCACGGCGAAGCGGTGCTGGTGGGCGCGGACGCGCACGCGGAGCGGATCGCGGCGGCGCGCGCGGCCGCGCGAGCGCTCGGCGTGGACCTCGTGCTGAACTCGCGCATCGACGTCTTCATCCACCGGATGGGCACGCCCGAGGAGCAACTCGCCGAGGGGGTCAGGCGCGGCCAGCTCTATCGCGACGCCGGAGCGGACTGCCTCTACCCCATCGGACTGCGGGACGAGGCGATCCTCGCCGCCTTCGTGAAGGCCGTCGGCGTGCCGGTGAACATCAACACACGACGCAATGGCGGCATCCCGCTGACACGCCTCGCCGCGATCGGTGTACGGCGCGTGACGTTCGCGACAAGCCTGTTCCGCGACCTGCAGGATGTGCTGGGCGGCTTCGCGACCGAGATTCGCGACGCGCTGCCGCTGGACGCCGTGCGCAAGTCGTCCGCATAGCTGCTCGCCCGCTCTCACCAGCTCGACTCGGTGACGACCACTGCGCGTATCGCCTGTCCGTTTCAGCGTTGCGTTCGGCACGCGTGGCAGCTCAGCCCGGTTGCGTCGCCCTCGGACGATCCTCGATGCGGGCGGAGATGACGGCATACACCGCGAGCGCCAGGAACAACAGGATCGCGATCACCTGGACCAGCCCGGCCCACCGTCGCACGCCGGCGTCGAGGACGACGTCGGCCCAGACGCGGGCGACGAGCGCGCCGTCGAGGAGCACCAAGGGCACGTAGAGCATCGGCGTGTAGCGGAAGCGGAGCCCGGTCACGGACGGCGCGATGATCGGCTCGTGCGCAATGATCGCGTTGAAGACGAAGCCGATGAAGAATGCGTGCACGACGGCGTCGTACCGCAGTCCGGCGCCCGAGAGCGCCCACGCGATGAGCAACACGCCCGCCGTTGCCAACCACCCGTAGCCGGTGAGGAGTCCCACCGCGATGAACCGCGCCAGACCGTCCGTCCGCACGGTGCGCCGCGCTGTGTCCCGCTGCGCGAGCCATACCGCTGCCGCGATCAGGCCGAGGCCGAGGACGCGCGCCCCGCTCGCCTGGTCAAACCATGACAACGGTGGCCCGATGCCGACCAGTACCGCCGCCGCGACGCCCAACACGGTGCCGGCGAGTGTGAACCGCTGGAACCGGAGCAACTCGAGCCGCTCGGCGGCGATCGTCAAGGCGAGGAACGCGACCCACCAGGGCACGACAGCGGCGAGGCCGCCGCCATGCCACCAGACGACGCCGCCGAGCGTGAGGAACACGCTCCCCACAAGCATGACGGCGAACGGTAGTGTGTGGTGGCGGAAGAGCAGCGTCGCCAGGTTGAGCGAGTACATTGCCCCCGCACTCGCGGCCAGCGCGGGTGGCCAGGCCGCGGGCGCTCCAACGATCAGCGCGACGCCACACAGCGCACTGAACGCGGGCGCCGCGAAGGCTGGCGCGCTACGGACGGCGACCGCGCGCTCCACGGCGATCACCGTGCCCACGAACCCGACGACCATCAGGCCGCCGTGCCGCAGCATCAGTGCGCCGTCCGCCTCCGGCAGTCGCCAGCCGATGCGCGCGAGCCCGGCCCACATCCCGACGAGCAGCGACAACACGCCCATCGCCATGAATGGCGCAACACGCCGCTGTGCCTGCGTCGCAAGAGCGACACCCGAGCCATGCGCTGGAAGGCGTCCCGCCACCCGTTACGCCCCTCTCTGCCGGCGCGTCAGAGCCGACCCTGGTGCCAACTGTATGCTGGCTAGAGGCCGACCGGCCGGATCGTCACAGGCCACCGAAGGGTGACATCGATGCGCGTATTCATTGCCGGAGCGACGGGCGTGTACGGGCGAGCGCTCATTCCGCGACTCCTCGCGCGCGGCGACGAGGTCGTCGCCCTCGCCCGCTCCGTGGACCACGCGCAAGCGATCGCCCTGCCCGGCGTCGAGTTGGTCGCGGGCGACCTGCTGCACGAGGATCCCGAGCGGTTACGCCGGGCGATGGCGGGCTGCGACGCTGCGGCACACCTCGCCACCGCGATCCGGCCGGGAGCAACCGGCAGCGACGGGGCGAACACCACCGCCGCGCTCCGCATCGACGGCACGCGGCGTCTCCTCGACGCCGTGATCGCGGCCGGCGTCGGGCGATACGTGCAGCAAAGCATCGTGATGGCCTATCCCGACGGCGGCGACCGCTGGCTCGACGAAGACACGCCGTTCGACCAGGGCGAAGAGCGCGCGCCCACCGCTCACCCTGTGGTGACCATGGAGGCCATGGTGCGCGCGCTCGACCCCGGGCGGGTCGCGTGGACCATCCTGCGCGGTGGATCGTTCGTCGGTCCGGGCACCGCGCAGGATGCGGTGATCGAGCGCCTGCGCGCCGGCACGCAGACCGTCCCGGGCGACGGCCGCAACTGGGTGTCCTTCATCCACGTCGAGGACATCGCAGAGGCGACGCTCCTCGCGTTGCACCAGGCGAAGGGAGGATCGGTCCTCAACATCACGGACGAGCCGATCCGCAACGGCGACTACCTTGACCGGCTCGCGGCGCTGCTCGGCGTGCCCGAGCCGGCGCGCGACCCTGCGGCGTCGAGGCCGCGCTCCTTCCGTTGCTCGAACGCGGCAGCGCAGGCCACCCTCGGCTGGACCCCGACCCATGGCATCTGGCCGGCGGTCGCAGGGCGGTAGGCGCCGGCGCGAGGAGAAGAAGATCGTGATGCTGCCCACGCACACCCTCGCCGCGTACATCACCGAAGGCGGGCCGCCAGAATGCATCCAGGTGGGCGAACTGCCACTCCCGCCGCTCGGCGCTTCCGGCGTGCTCGTCGAGACCGAGGCGCTGGTCGTGGACCCGGTCGACACGTACGTGCGCGCCGGGGCGAGCCGGGCGCGCCTCCCGTTCCCCTACATCATCGGTCGCGACCTCGTCGGGAGCGTCATCGCTGCCGGCGCCTCCGTCGCCGGTGCGTTTGCGGTGGGCAACCGCGTGTGGTGCAACAGCATGGGGACGGCCGGCCTCCAGGGCTCGTTTGCACGCCATGTGGTGGTGCCGGCGGAGCGGCTGTATCACCTGCCCGAGGGCGTGTCGGCGGTGGAGGCCGTCGCGGTGCTCCACGGGGGCGCCACCGCATACCTCGGGCTGATCGGACGAGGGTCGCTGCGGTTGGGTAACACGATCGTCGTCGGCGGCGCGGGCGGCAGCGTCGGCAGCTGCGTGACGCAATTCGCCGTCGCGGCGGGAGCACGGGTCCTCGCGACCGCGCGCGAGGACGATTTCGAGTGGTGCCGTTCGATCGGCGCCTCCGCCGTGTTCGACTATCGGGACCCCGACCTCGGAGCGCGACTGCGAGAGGCCGCGCCCGAGGGTGTGGAGATGTACTGGGACACCTCCGGCCATCACGACCTGGAACTTGCGACCACATTGCTCGCCCGGCGCGGGACGATCGTCCTGATGGCGAACGGGCAGGCGCGGCCGGTGCTGCCGGTCGGGCCGCTCTACGCGCGTGATGCGAGCGTGCTCGGCTTCGTGCTTGGTAGCGCGAACACGCTCGAACTGGCCGCCGCGGCGCACCTGATCAACCAGCAACTCGCCGCTGGTGCGCTGCGCGTGCGCGTCGGTGTGACCCTCCCGCTGACGGATGCGGCGGAATCGCACCGTCTCGTCGAGAACGGATTCCGCCCCGGCCGCGTGGTGTTGACGCCATGAGCGAGGCCGACGGCCGGCCCGGACGCGCGATGCGTAGTCAACGTCGGGAACGCGAGAGGCAGCGGCGTTACTTCCGCACGAACGTCGTCAGCGCGTCGACCATGTATTCGGTCATCTCGCGTGTGATGCCCGGCCACGTCCCGATCCAGAATCCGCGGTCGGTCAGCGCGTCCGCCCCGGTGAGTGAGCCGGCCACGCGCATTGCCGCGCCCTGGTACGCCGGGTGGCGCTGGAAGTTCCCTGCGAACATCGGGCGCGTCCCGATCCCCCGCCCCTCGAGGTGCCGCACGAGGTCGTCGCGCGTGAAGCCGGCGTCCGGGCGCACGACGATCGGGAAGCCAAACCACGACGGTTCCGCCTTCGGCAGCCAGCGAGGCAGGTCGATCCGGCGGGCGAGTGGCGTCAGGCCCTCGTGGAGGGCGGCGAAGTTGCGGCGGCGCGCCGCGACAAACTCGTCGAGCGACTCGATCTGCGCAAGGCCGACCGCGGCCTGGAAGTCGGTGCCCTTCAGGTTGTAGCCGACGTGCGAGTACACGTACTTGTGGTCGTAACCCTCCGGCAGTCCGCCGTGCTGCGACTCGAAGCGCAGCCCGCAGGTGTTGTCGCTCCCCGGCTCGCACCAACAGTCGCGGCCCCAGTCGCGGAACGACTCGACGAGCTTCTTCAGTAGCGGGTCCTGCGTCCCGACCATCCCGCCCTCGCCGGTCGTGATGTGGTGCGCCGGGTAGAACGAGCATGTCATCAGGTCGCCGTACGTCCCCGTGTGCTTGCCGTCCCACTTTGCGCCCAGGGCGTCGCAGTTGTCCTCGATCAGCCACAGGTTCCGCCCGCGCACGATCTCCATCACGGCGTCGAGGTCGAACGGGTTGCCGAGCGTGTGCGCCATGAACACCGCGCGCGTCTTGTTGGTGACCGCGCCGCGCAGCGCGTCGGGGTCGGCGTTCCCGGTCGACGGGTCGACGTCGACGAGCACCGGCACGAGGCCGTTCTGGAGGATGCCGTTGAGCGTCGTGGGGAAGCCGGCCGCCGCCGTGATCACCTCGTCGCCGCGCTGGAGCCGCCGCCCTTCGAGGGCTGGCGAGGTGAGCGCCGAGATTGCGAGCAGGTTTGCGGACGAACCGGAGTTGGCGAACATCGCGTGGCGCAGCCCGAGGGCGCGCGCGACCGCTTTCTCGAAGTCGACCGTGAAGCGCCCTGCCGTCAGCCAGCCGTCGAGGACGGCGTCCGCGGCGAACCGCAGTTCGCGCCCGCCGACCACCTTGCCGGAGACGGGGATATAGGACTCGCCAGGCACGAACGGCTTCGTTGTCCCCTGGCGGACGCCCCACGCCTCGACCAGGTCGAGGATCTCCGACCGCTCGTCAGCCAACGCCCAGCCTCCGCCGTCCCCCGCTCGCTCGCGCGAGGTTACCGCGCCGCGCGGTAGAGCGCGTGCCCCGACCAGCCGGTAGACTGCCGCCGACAGCGGTCAACGAGCGCAGGGGTTCTTGCTGTGAGCACGCAGGCCGCCCGCCCGCTCCTCTCATTCGCGATGCCGACCTATCAGCACGGGCACACGTTGTCGCGCGCACTCGACAGCATCCTCTCCGCCCCGCGAGGCGCCGAGATCGAAGTCGTTGTTTCCAACAACGCCTCCACGGACGAGACGGCCGCCGTCTTGCATCGGTACGTCACGCGCTACACGAATGTGCGCGCCGAACACCAGCCCGAAAACGTCACGTTCGACGAGAACCTCGCCCGCGCGATGGACGGTTGCACAGGCCGCTCCATCTGGACGATGTCGAGCGACGACGCACTCGTCGAAGGAGCACTCGAGCGAGTGCTCGCCATCCTCGAATCTGCCGAGGGCAACCCGATCCTGGTCGGAAACTGGTGGATCGCGGACGGCGACCTGAACCCTGTCCGCATCCGCCGCGCGCCGCACCCCGACCGCCTGCTCACCACTCCCCGCGAGGCGGTACCCGTCGTCGGCCTCTGGACGCTGTTCATGTCCTGCCTCGTCCTTCCTGCGGACGCGGCGCGCACCCAACTCTTCCGATACCGCAGCGGCGACGGCCTCACGCACTGGAAGATCGCGACGCGTCTCGCCGCCTGCGGCACCCCCGTGATCGAGGCCGGAGCGCCGATTGTCTCCCAGCGCATGCCGGACCCCGTTGACCCGCCGTATTACGACGTCCCGGTCGTGCTGTCCCGGAACATCCGCCGGCACCTCGACACGTTGCGCGTCGAGGTCGGCCTTCCCAGCCCCACGGCGCGGGCTACCCAGTCGCGCATACTCCGTGTCGTCCTCCGAGGCTTCGTCGGCACCGCCCTCCAGCGCTGGCCCGCACTCGGCCGCCGCTGGTTCCGTCCGTTGCTGAAAGAGAGTTGGTCGTATCCGGCATTCTGGGCCTGGATCGCTCCGCTCTACGCCATCCCGCGACCGATGCTCCGATCCCTGTGGACGGCGTACCGCATCGTCCGCAGGAGAGCGTCAGGTCGCACAGGCACATTCGAAGCGGCCGTGATGAGGAGCAAAACGCGTGAATGAGTCA
>SCTU01000317.1 GCA_004297315.1 Dehalococcoidia bacterium
GCGAGCGTCACCTGCTCGCCGGCGTGCTCCGCGCGCAATTCACCGCATCCGTGGCTCTTCAACACCTCGTGCACCTCGCGGCTCGCCCTGGCGACACGCCCGCCGGGGAACGTGGAGTGTCGCATGCCGCGCCGGGAGGTTCGAGGATGGGGCGACGGTCAGGCGTTCCCCAGCACCTGCTCCGGCTTGACCTTCAGTGCGACACGGTTTGCCTCGTCCAGTTGCTTCGAAAACGCCGCCATGTCGGCGCCAGGCGGCAGCGGGTTCCCCATGCTCGCGCGGATCGCCGCGATCGCCGCGTCGCGCGCCGGGCCGCCCGGGATGCCCTCCACCGTGCCGTAGATGACCATCTGGCGGCGCCCGTCCGGGATCAGCAGCGCGACCTTCGGCTGGCGCTGGGTGTTCTTCCACTTGGCGCGGTCGCTCGTCACGGAGACGAAGATGTGCGAGCCGTCGAAGCAGTAGTTCACCGTCGACAGTTGCGGGGAGCCGTCCCGCCTGCCGGTGCCGAGGATCGCCAACTGGTGGCCCTCCAGGTACTGCCGCTGCTCGTCCGTGAACTCCATCGCCGCCTCCTCGAACCCCCAAGCCCGCCAACCCCCGAATCGTAACGTCCCCCGTCCGGCGCCGATGGAGCAGCCTCGGAGCGGCTGTTACCCTCGGCAGCATGACTTTGACCACGGCGGGGCAACAGCGGGGGCGGACTTCAGGCGGGAAGCCGGCGCTGGCGCTCTATCTCCACATCCCCTTCTGCTCGTCTAAGTGCGGCTACTGCGACTTCAACTCGTACGAGGGGCTCGAGCACCTCGTGCCCGAGTACACGCCGGCGCTGATCAACGAACTCGGCCTCTGGGCGCCCGCCGCGCGCACGTACGGCGTCGACACCGTCTTCTTCGGCGGCGGTACGCCGAGCCTGACCACGCTCGACGACATGCGGGCGATCGTCGCCGCCGTCCGTGCCGAATACGACATCGCGCCCGACGCCGAATGGACGCTGGAGGCGAACCCGACCGAACTGACGCGCGAGCACCTCGAAGGGCTGCGCGGCCTCGGTATCAACCGCCTTTCGATGGGCGTCCAGTCGATGCGACCGGACGAGCTCGAACTGCTGGAGCGCGCGCACACGCCGGAGCGCGTCGTGCAGGCCGTCGAGGACGCGCGGGCGGCCGGCTTCGATAACCTCAACCTCGACCTGATCTTCGGGCTGATCGGCCAGCGGACGGAACACTGGCAGGAGTCGCTGGAGCGCGTGCTGCAGTTCCGCCCCGAGCACCTCTCCTGCTACGCCCTCACGGTCGAGCCCGGCACGGCACTGTTCTACCGCGTCCAGAAGGGGCAACTTCCCGACCCCGACCCCGACGTGGCCGCCGAGGAGTACGAGTGGACGCAGGAGCGGCTCGCACGCGAGGGGTACCAGCAGTACGAGATCTCCAACTGGGCGAAGCCGGGGCGGGCCTGCCGCCACAACCTCGTCTACTGGCACGCCGAGCCGTACCTCGGCTTCGGCGCGGGGGCGCACTCCTTCTTCGCCGGCCAGCGGTTTGCGAACCTGGACGCCCCGAACCGCTACGAGGAGGCGATCGCAGCCACCGTCGCGGCCCGTGCGGCGAGCGGCAGCGCGGCGATGCAGCAGATCGCCGGCGGAGAGACGCCTGACCTCGCGACGCAGATGGCGGACGCGATGATCCTCGGCCTGCGGCTGATGGAGGGCGTCAG
>SCTU01000318.1 GCA_004297315.1 Dehalococcoidia bacterium
CCTCGCGGCTCGCGAGGGAGACCGTGGCGAGCTGAGTCTTGTCGCCCAGTTCGGAGAGGAAGAACGAGAACGTCACGATGCCGAAGGCGCCCGCCCAGCCGAAGCGCACTCGCTGGTCGTCCTCGTCCAGCGAGTCGCCCCTGATGCTCCACCACGCGAAGCCGAGGAACGACAGCCCGACGAGAACGCGCAACAACGACTCCGGCAGCACGTCATCGAGCACTCGGCCGGCCGCGACCGAGCCGAGGTGCACCACCAACGTGGCCGCGGCGACGCCCGCCAGGACGGTCCACCATCTGTAGCGCGTCGCGAACCACAGGGCGACGAGTTGCGACTTGTCGCCGAGTTCGGCGATGAAGATCACCAGCGTCGAGAGGGCGAATGCGGACACCGACAACCTCATCTCATGAGTGCCGCGGTGTCGGGGGGAGGGAGCGTCCTTGAGACGTCCAGCCCCGAGACACGCAACACGCGTGTTTCCGGGCCGAAAGTCTCGTCCGCTGGCTCAGGCCAGCCGTGCCGCCGCCCTCACACTGGAGGAAGTATGTCGACGGACACGCGAGGGACTACTCCCCATCGGTCGCCGTCAGACTACCGGCGGCGTCCCTCAGACGCCAGCCCCTGCGCCGTGCTCTCGACCGGCTGACGTGAGGCGCTACCATCGGGCCCATCGAATAGGCAGCCGCCCGGCGGACTGAAATTGAGGTAACTCAATGGGCGTCGAAGCCCTCACGCACCGAGACGACGGGACACCACACGACCCGACTCTCGATGGCTGGGACGGCTGGGTGAGCGCCTCCGCGACGCGGAACTACGCGCTCCACGATCCAATCCTCGACTGGCTCGACCTCTACGGTGAGGCGAAGGGCTACCAGCCCGACCACGCGCTCCCCGGCTACGACCCGCGCACGGACTTCCGTGAGTTCCTCTTCGCCCAGGGGCGCGAGTTCGAGGCACGCGTGATCGCACATCTGCAGCGCGAGACCGAGATCCGGACGATCACCGACGACCACCTTCAGACGCGGACGTGCGAGGCCGCGGAGGCCACCTTCGCCGCGATGCACGAGGGCGTCCCCGCGCTCTACCAGGGCGTCCTCTGGGACGCCGAGCATGGCGCCTTCGGCGCGCCCGACCTCCTCGTGCGGGCGGACATCCTCGAGCGCTGGTTCCCTGGCACACTCACCCCGAAGGAACTGGAGATGCCCGCGCCGGACCTCGGTGGCCGCTGGCACTACCGGGTCGTCGACGTGAAGTTCTCCACGCTGCACCTGAACGCCGCGGGCAGCGACCTCACCAACGGTGGCTCGATGCCCGCGTACAAGACGCAGTTGTTCCTCTACAACCGCGCGCTGGGCCGCATCCAGGGCTACGAGCCGCCTGCCACACACCTCATCGGCAGGTCGTGGGAGCGGACTCAGAAGAAGATTGACTATCGAGGCGACAGCGCGTTCAGCCTCGTTGCCAGCCTTCCGCAGTCCGGCGAGACCGCCCGCAACCGCCCGACTTCCGCGACGGCGACGGGCGCACTCCACTGGGTGCGCCGCCTGCGTGCCGAGGGTGCGGACTGGCTCGTGACACCAGTCCCTTCGGTGCGCGAACTCTACCCGGACGCCGGGAACGCCCAGGACGCCCCGTGGCACGCCGCGAAGCGGCAGATCGCGCGCGAGATTGAGGAACTCACGCTGCTCTGGCAGGTCGGCGTCGAAAAGCGCGAACAGGCGCACGGCAGAGGCATCGTGCGCTGGACCGATCCACGCCTCACGCCCGAGGACGTCGGCATCAAGGCCCCAAGCGCGTACTACGCCCCGTTCGCGGCGCTCCTCGACATCAACCGCAGCGCCGACGGCCCGCTGGTGCGTCGGGGCCACCAGACCGACGCCGAGTCTTGGCGGCCCGTCCCGCTCCTCGAGTTCTTCGCCGACTTCGAGACCTTCGGCGACCTGCGCGACCACTTCGACCGCTTCCCGGAGCGCGGCGGCCAAACGCTGATCTTTATGATCGGCTGCGGCCACATCGAGGATGGCAAATGGCAGTTCCGCTGCTTCGTCGCCGACGCCGAAACCGAGGAGGCCGAGGCGTGCATGATCGACGCCTGGCTCGAACACATGGAGAGCGTGCGCGGGCGGCTCGCGCCGGATCTCGATGCACCACGACTCACGCACTGGTCCCGTGCCGAGCCCGTCACGTTCGAGACGGCATACAACGCCGCGAAGGCGCGCCACCCGGAGAAGCATTGGCCTTCCCCGAACTGGTTCGACTTCCTCGACGTGATGCGCAAGGATCCGGTGGTGATCCGCGGCGCGATGGGCTTCGGCCTGAAGGCAGTGGCACGTGCCCTGCACAGCCACGGTCTGATCGAGACGGTCTGGGGAGACGGCCCAACGGATGGCCTCGGCGCCATGATGGGCGGCTGGTGGTGCTACGACGAGGCCGTCCGCCGCAGTGTCCCGGTCGCCTCGCTCGACCTGATGAAGGAGATCGTCGCCTACAACGAGGTCGACTGCCGTTCGATGCAAGAGGTGGTACACGCGGTGAGGGCGCTGGAGTAGAACCCGCCGCGCCGTTCCCCGAAGTCTGACGACCGTCGCGCCCCCCGCGTTGATGCCCATGCAACGAACCCGCGGAGAGGAGCGGCGAAATGCCCAAGCGGGGTCAGCACCCACCGACCGACCGAGACCAGCGCCCGCAGGACCGAGCGGGAACATCAGGTCGCAAAGGGCGGAAGCACACGTGCTAGCAACCCTCGCTCCGGACGGAGCGGGAGCGATTCGAACGCGACCAAGAAGACGCGCGATTCTTAGGGGCGCCCCGGAGTCCTGAGCGAGAATCCGGGGAATGAAACGAGGCGCACCGGCCGGTGCGCCTCGGGATTTGACCGCAGTCGCGATCCCTAGTCGGAGTCCAACTTACCGACTCCCTGAGTGTGGCCTCCGGGCGCGTCCTCGTTCGCGATCTCGCCGCGCCATGCGCCGGTCTCATGGCCGCCGCGGTCCTCGATGAACTCCTTGAAGCGCTTCAGGTCGCCCTCGACCTTGCCTTCCACGATCCCGAGCGCTGAGCCAGCCTGCTCAGCGGCGCCCTTGGGCTCGTAGGACATTTCGAGGCGGACCTCGGTCTTCCCGTCACCCGCGGGGCGGAAGGCGACGATGCCGGCGTTCATCTCGCCTGACGTCGAGCGCCAGATGATCTTCTGGTCCGGAACCTGCTCCTGGATCTCGGCTTCCCACTCCATGTCCCGGCCGCCGATATTGGCGCGCCAGAACAGGTGGCGGTCGTCCAACTGCCGGACTTCCTTCACGCCCTCCATGAAGCGCGGGAACTCCTCGAACTGTGTCCACTGGTTGTAGACCGAACGAAGCGGCGCTTCGACGACGATCTCTTTCGCTGCTCGAGCCATCTGCTCCCCCTCTCATCAGACGCGGTCCGTAGCGGGCCGCCCAGAGAGGTTCCGCCCCGCCGTATGCGAGGCGAATCAACCATGCCGGACGTGCGTATCAAGTCCGGATCAGTCGCCCAGGGATTTGTCTACCGTGCAATCCCCATCGATTCGCGCACGCCGCCCGATGCGATGAGCGCGTCAGCGCGCTCACCGAGGCCGGCCTCTGCGAGGATCTCGCGGGTCTGGCCGCCGAGTGCAGGCGCAGGGCGCCCCGGGCGCAGCGGCGTCCTCGACAGGCGGGCCGCGGGCCCGATGGTCGTGACCATGCCCACGTCGTCATGCTCGCGCGCGATGCTCAGCCCGTGCTCGCGCGCCCACGGGTGGTCCATCAACTCGCGCGTCCCCTGCACCACGCGGTGCATCGCGACACCGCGGCGTCCGGCGAGCCGCTTCTCCCACGTCGCGAGTGGCGCGCGCCCGATCCGCTCCTCGAGTGCTGCCTCCAGCGCGGCACCAGAGAGCGACTCGACACCTGCCAGGCCCTCGACTCGCTCGAGTGCGGACACATCCGGCGCGGCGAGGAATAGCCACACGTCGATCGCCTTGTATGCGCGATGCAGCGGCTCGCTGCCCGTCACCGCCTGGCCGCACGGCTCGTCCCAGATCTTGCCTGCGTAGTCCTGCATGAACGCCGACTGCAGCAGCGTCGCCGTGTAGGCGAGCGCGGCGTCGACGTGCTGCCCTTCCCCGGTGCGACGGCGGTGCAGCAGCGCGAGCCCGACGGCGTATGCGCCGAGGAACCCCGTCCCATAGTCGTTCACCGCGTATTTCTGCAGTTGCGGCTGGCCGTCGCCGCCAAATCGCTCCTGCATGCCCGTCGCGGCCTGCGCGATCTGCTCGTGCCCGGCCCGGCCAGCAAACGGCCCGACGTGGCCGTACGTGTTGAGCGAGGCGTAGACGATGTCCGGCTTCTTCGCCTTGACCTGCTCATAGGAGATGCCGAGTTTCGCGGCGACGTCCTTGCGGAAGTTTTGCACCACGACGTCCGCGCCCTCGACGAGTTTCCAGAAGGCCTCACGGCCCTCCGGCGTCTTCAGGTCGAGCACGATGCTCCGTTTGCCGCGGTTGACGTCGCCGTGGAAGGCGAACCCCGGCGGGCGACCGGGCGCCTCAATCTTGATGACGTCCGCGCCGTACTCGGCGAGTGTGCGCCCGCAGGTCGGGCCGGCGAGCACGATACAAAGGTCGAGGACGCGCACGCCGTCGAGGGCGTTGCGGAGCAGCCCCTCGGGTGGGGCAGGCGCGGCAGGTGCGATCTCGGGCGTCGCGCTTGCGAGCGCCAGCACCTCGGCGCGGTCGGCGTCGAGCGGCCGTCGCGGGCCGGCGACGGCGCCGGGTGTGAGCGTGAGGCGCGCGGCGACGCCGGGCACGCGCGCCTTGCCGAGGATGGGGTCGTCGACCTCCACCACCGTGCTGGAGCCCAGCGCGTGCTCGTGCGTGAGCCACTCGGCGCTCGGCCGGCACACGGCGCACTCGCCGCCAGCCGCGTTGACGAGGGCTTCCCACTCCGCCGCCGGCCGCGTCTTGAACAGCGCCCGCGCCTCCTCGACCATCTCACGCGCCGCCTCGGGGTTCTTCGCCAGCCGTTCACGGTCGATCAGGCCGTCGCGCACCCATTGGCCGACACCGGCCGCATCGAGGACCTCCTGGGTCCTGCCGTTGCCGGTGTGAAACATCACCCAGCGCCCGTCGGCGCACTCGAACTGCGTGGTCAGCGAGACCCCGGCGCCCATCGGAGGCAGATCGCCCTTGTGGACGCGCAGGCCGTCGTAGCCGATCGCGCCAAACATCCCGTCGAAGAGCGGCACGGTCACGACCTGCCCTACGCCGTCGCGCTCGCGCACACCGAGCGCCATCGCGATGGCGACTGCGGCCTGGATCGCGGCGTACGAGGACGGCAGCGGGATCGCGCTGTAGATCGGGCGACCGTTGCTGGGCGTGCCTCCTCGCGCGGCGCGGTACATCCCCGCTGCTGCGCCGACCACGCCCTCCCACGCCGCGTAGCCGGCGCGTGGGTCGTCGGCCGCGAAGCCGGGCAGCGAGCAGTAGACCAGGCGCGGGTTCGCCTCGGTCATCGCCACGGCGCCAAGGCCGAGACGGTCCATCACGCCCGGCCGGAAGTTCTCGACGACCACGTCTCCGCGGGCGATGAGGCCCCGGGCCGTGCTCAGGCCGCCCTCCGTCTTGAGGTCGAGCGCGATCGAGCGCTTGCCGCGGTTCCAGGTGGCGTTGGCGGGCGTGTCCCAGCGCGGGCCGCCGGGCGGGTCCACGCGGATCACCTCGGCACCCTGGTCGCCGAGCAACTGGGCTACGAGCGGCCCCGCAATGTACTGGCCGAAGTCGATCACCCGGACGCCATCCAGCGCACCAGCCACGACAACCTCCTCGATCGTGGCCGCGTACGGCGGCCAGAGCCCGCGCAGTGTAGAGCGTGGCCGGGTGGAGTCTGCACACCTGGTGCCTCTGCGAGGCTGAGCAGATCTGAGTGCCGCCTCCCTGCCTAGCGGTCCACGCAGCGGGCAGCGCTCGGTTACTATCGGTAGGTCTCTTCACCACGGGGACGACCGGAGTGACCGATGCGTCTTCGGCTAATCGCAGGACTGTCAGCGGCCCTCCTGGCGGCCCTCGCGGGATGCAGCGCCAGCAAGATTGATCCGCCCGCTGCTGGCGCTGGCCCTTCCGAGGCCTCCCCGGCGCCCGAGGTCAATGCGGCGCCGGGGAGCGTGGACACCACGCCGGCCCAGGCCACGCCTGCCCCAGCCGCGCTCGACGGCAAGTTCGTGGTCACGCTTGACCCGGGCCACGGAGGCGATGAGCCCGGCGCGGCCGGGTACGGCATCGTCGAGAAGGACTCGAACGTCGACTTCGCACTGCGCGTCGAGCGATATCTCCGCCAGGAAGGCGTCGAAGTGGTGCTCACGCGCCGTGACACCAACCATCCAGCGGGGGTCACGGCGAAGGGCAACGCCGGGACACGCGCCTCGCTTGCCGAGCGCGTGAAGATCGCGAACGAGGCCAATTCCGACGTCTTTGTCTCGATCCACTCGAACGGATCGCCGAGCGAGGCGCAGCGTGGCATCGAGGTCTACTGGGAGAGCCGTCGAGAGTTCGCCGCCGCCAACCAGCAACTCGCGCGCACCGTGCTCGACCGAATGATGCAGGCAACGGAACGGGCGGGCTACAGCGTCCGCGACCGCGGGATCATCGATGCCTCGTGCTGGCGCGGCTTTGGCGGCCGCTGCGTTGGGCTGTACGTGCTCTCGCCTGCCGGTCAGACCACGCTGCGAGGGAGCCCGCAGGCGAAGGTACCGACGCTCATGCCCGGGGTCCTCGTGGAACTGCTGTTCATCTCGAACCCTGATGACGTCGCGATGCTGAAAGACGACGCCGCACGCGACGCGATCGCGCAGGGGCTGGCCTGGGGCATCCTCGACTTCCTCCGGTCGACGTAGTGCGGCACTGAGAGTCCCGACCCTCGTCCGGCGACTAGGGCGCGCAGCGCCACACGGCCCATCCCGCACCAACGCGCGTCCGTGGATCGAGCCGGCATCGGCGCTGAACGACATCGAGTACGTCGCGACCGATCAAGCCGCTCTGGACGCGTCCCTGATTCAAGATCACGGCGGGCACCTGGCCCGCGACGAGGAGCGCTTCCAGTTCGTCCGAAGGCAACAGCGCCGTGCGCTGATACTCGTTCCACACGGGCAGCACCGAGGCGTTGCTGTACGCCACGGCCTCGCCGGCGTTGTTCACGCCGTCGATGCCGAAGCGGTACCTCGTCCCGCTGTCCGGGAAAGCGGCCAGGATTGCCTCCACCGGCACGGTCCGGCTGGCAGGGGCCGGTGGGCGCCTCGATGCGTAGACGAGCGGGTTTGGGCGCGTGATCTGACCGCCCGTCGGTGCCTTAGTCGCGATCCAGATCGACGCTGCCGCCGGGATGGCGAGGACAGCGACGAACGCGAGTGTGCGATATGCCCCGGCATGGCGCCCCGACCACGCGAGCAGGGCCAGTGCAGCGGCGAGCGCGGCCAGCATAATGGCGACGGTCGTCCCATGCATGAGCGGCGGGTGCGCTCGGACGGCCCAACGCGCATAACCCGCGAAGCCGAGGATGACCGCCGGCGTCACGACGGCGCCGCGGCCGCCGCGCAGCTGTGCCGCCTCGGCTGCCCCGAGGCCCACGAGGACGGCGAGGGCCGGCGCGTACGCCTCGGTGTACTGCGCGGCGGCGCGGTTCGAGAGTGAGAACAGCACGATGCCGGTCATCCCCCATGCCGCCCAGAACACCGCCGGGCCCCGCACGAACCGCCGCGGCACGCGCGCCGTCAGCACGATGCCGGCAAGCGCGAGCAGCACCGTTACGCCGAGCAGCGGGCCGTTGGACCCTGTCAGCAAGCGCCCTGACCCGGCGTCGCCCACACCGAATGCCAGCGCGGACGCGCGCAGTTGTGCGTTGGTGTCGGCAGAGGCACCGGGGATCGGTGCGAAGATCGTGACCTCGCCTGGGAGAATCCGCTCAAGGCCGTTGTAGCGCAGCACGAGGCCGATCGCGCTGTTCGCGCGGTCGTTCATGATCCGAGGACGCCGGTCAGCCGGTGTCGCCTCGACGGCGGCGACCCATGCTACGCTCACCAACACGAGGACGGTGGCGGCGCCGGCGATCACGCGCCACCGCGCGATGACGTCTCGTCGCCAGCGCACGGCAACGTAGAGCACGACCGCAGGCATCACAAGGAAACCCTCGAAGAACTTCACGTTGAAGAGCACGCCCATCACGACCGCCCAGCCAATCAGCAGTCGTGGGCGCGGGGACTCGACTGCCACGACCAGCAGCCAGGCCGCCCCCGCAAGCAGCGCCGCCACCAGCGCATCCATCGTCGAGTCCCGCGAGGTAGCGACCGACTCCGGAAAGACCGCGAGGGCGAGCGCGGCCACGACCGCCGCCGCGCGGCCACCGCTCCGCCGCGCCGCACCCCATGTGAGCGCCACTGCGACCGTCCCCGCGAGGGCCATCGGCCCGATCAGGCCGAGCGCATTGAACCCCACGAGGTGCGTCGCGGCGACTTGCATCCACAGCGCCACGGGAGGCTTGTCCACCATCAGCGTGGCGGCAGGGTCGTACGCGGCGTACCAGAAGTGGTACCAGGACCGCCCCATCGAACGGACCGTGGAGGCATAGAAGAGATTGCCGAGGCCGTCTAGCGCGGAAAAGCGAAGCCAGCTCGCGACCGCTAGGACGGCAAGCAGCCCGCATGCCTCGATTGCATGCGCCCGCCGCAACTCAGGTACACGACGAAACTCTCGCATACTGCCCCCGCCCGCGCGCATCGTAGCGGCGTCTCGCTGGCGGGTGCGTCACTCGCTACGAAGCGCGAGGATCGGGTCGAGCCGGGACGCGCGGAAGGCGGGGTACGAACCGCTGATCAGGCCAACGACGAGCGCGACGCCGAACGCCAGGGCGATGCTCCACGTCTGAATCGCCGTCTCCATCGCCGTCCCCGAGATGTCACGCCCGTCGATCCCCACGGCCACGCCGACGCCGATCCCGATGCCGATCAGGCCACCCACCAGGCTCAGCGCGATCGCCTCGGTCACGAACTGCCGCATCACGTCGACCCCCCGCGCGCCAACCGCGCGTCGGATGCCGATCTCCCGCGTCCGTTCGGTGACCGAGACGAGCATGATGTTCATCGTCCCGATCCCTCCCACGATCAGCGAGATGCCCGCGATGCTCCCGAGGAGGATCGAGAGCGTTCGGCTGACTTCGGCGGCCGCGCCGACGAGGTCGTTCTGGCTTTGCACGGTGAAGTCGGACGTCACTACCTGATGACGCTGGGCCAGGATGTCCGTGATCGCGGTCTCGATCGGCGCCTGGTTTGCGCCCGCCGCCGTACGGACGTTGATCTGGTTGACGGCGATGTCGCCACGCGGGTTGCGGAGGAACTGGAAGCGCGCCTGGAGCGAGGGCACCGGTATGAAGACGTAGTTGTCCTGCTCCCCGGTGCCGCCGCGCGCCGCCATCACCCCGATCACCCGGAAGTTGAAGCCCTGCGGCCCGAGCGCCACGCGCACCTGCTGTCCGATGGCGTCCCCGTCCGGGAACAGGGACTCCGCGACAGCCGACCCGAGGACGATCGTGAGCGCGCGGCGGTCGACATCTTCCGTGCCGATGAAGTTCCCCTCGGCCACCTTCGCGTCGCGCACGTCGGTGTATGACGGCGTGGTGCCGATCACGGTCACGCCGAGGTTCTGGCTCTGGGCAATCGCCTGGGCGTTGAAGGACAGCTGGGGCGCGATGCCCACGACCCCGGGGATGCTCGCGGCCGCGATCGCGTCCGCGTCCGCCACGGTCAGTGTGATGCCGCCACCCTGCGCGCCGCGCGCCCCTGTCGAACGGTCCGTCTGCGCGCCGGGCTTCACGAAGATGAGGTCGGAGCCGAGGCCGCGGATCCGGTCCTGCACCCCCTGCTGCGCCCCCTGGCCGACGGCGATCAGCACGATCACCGAGGCCACGCCAATCACGAGCCCCAGCGCCGTGAGGCCGCTGCGCAGGCGGTTTGCTGCGATCGCGCGCAGGGCGGTGCGGATCGAGTCAAGGACGCTCATCGGGCCGCCTCACCCACCGGAGTCGTCAGCCGCGCCCGGGATTCGTCTGAGACGATCAGGCCATCTCGCATCCTCACCGTGCGTTCGGTGAAGTCAGCGATATTCTGCTCGTGCGTCACCACGACGACCGTGATCTCCTGCTCCCGAGCGAGGCCGGCGAAGATGCCCATCACCTCTTCGCTCGTCCTCGTGTCCAGTGCGCCGGTGGGTTCGTCCGCAAGGATGACGTGGGGGTGGACCACCAGCGAGCGCGCAATGGCGACGCGCTGCTGCTGGCCGCCCGACAACTGGTTCGGGTGGTGGTCTGCGCGGTCGGCCAGCCCGACGCGGTCGAGCGCCTCGAGGGCCAGCTGTCGCCGGTTCGGCCGGCGCTGGTACAGCAGCGGCAACTCGACCTGCTCGATCGCCGTCATGCGCGGCACGAGGTTGTAGGACTGAAAGACGAACCCGAAGAGCCGCCCGCGCAGGCGCGAGCGGGTGTCGTCGTCGAGCCTTGAGACGTCGGAGTCATCGAGAAAGTAGCGGCCCGCGGTTGGGTCGTCGAGCAGCCCGATGATGTTCATCATCGTGCTCTTGCCCGAGCCGCTGGCGCCCATGATCGCGATGAACTCGCCGGCACGGATGTACAGAGAGACGCCGTCGAGGGCGCGGACCTCTCCCGCCTCGGTCCGGTAGACCTTCTCGATCCCCTCCAGGCGGATCACCGGATGACGTTCCCGCCGCCCGGCCCGCCTGGCGGTGGCCCTCCGGGTCCGCCCCCGAACGGCTGGTTCGTCTGTCCGGCGCGTGCCGTGCCCGTAGCAGTGGCCGTCCCCCGCGCAGCGCTCGTGACCACCGTCTCACCCTCATCCAAGCCGCTCGCGATGATCGTGCGAGTGCCGTCGGTACCGCCGACGACTACCGGTTTCGATTGCGTCCCACTGTTCCCGTCCGGCACCAACACGACCGACTGGCGGTTCTCGCGGCGCACCGCGCCGGCCGGCACCAGCAGTACGTTCTCGCTGACCGACTGCACAAGGATGACCGAGCCGCTCATGCCTTCGGTAGGGAGACGCTGCGAGCCCGCGGCGAAGACGCCAGGACCGGCACCCGCGGGACGGAGTCCGCCTCCACCGGCGCCCGCACCACCCGGGGCCGACCCGCCAGCGCCCGCGCCCTGCGGCCGTGGCCCGCTCGGGCCGCCACCCCTCGCAGGCGCCGTCGATGGCGCGGCGGCAGCCGCCGCCGCGGTGGCGGAAGCCTCGGCGCCCGGCGAAGCGCCTGCGAGCGCGGCGCCCGCGCCGGGCAGACCGGGGATCTGGAGGCCGGCGCGTGCTCCCGAGCCTCCCGACGACAACGCCGCGGCCAGCTTCTGCAAGTCGGATTGGATCTCGAGCAACTCCGGCCCGCGCAGGATCGAGGCCTGTGCGGCGTAGGTCACCACACCCTGGGTGACCGTGGGGATCGGGCTCACGCCGACCACGCGGACGATGAACGGCTGCCCGGCCAGGGCGTCGAACGTCGCGAGGCCCAACTGCCCCGCCTTGACCTGCGGCAGGTCAGATTCCGACAGCGTCATCTTCACCTGGATGGTCCCGGTGTCGGTCAGGGTGACGGCGGCCGTCGCCGTGCCGACCTGCTGGCCCACGGTCAGGGGGACAGCGCCGACCGTGCCGGAGAAGGGTGCGCGCAGCACGGTGTCGGCGACCTTCTGCTGCGCCGTCGCGACGGCGATCTCCTGGGTGCGCACCGCGAGTTGTTGCGCCTGGACGTCGAGGGGATCAGGCCCGCGCTGCAACGCTTCCTCGCGCGCGACCGCCGACTTGTACGACTCCCTGGCGTTCGTCAACGCCAGCCCGGCGGCGTACACATCGAGGTTGTCGGGCGGGCTGTCGAGGTCGGCGCGCTTCAACTGTGCCTGCTCCAGCGCCTGCTTCGCGCTCGTCACTCCCTGTAGTGCGGCGACATACGCCGAGTTGGCCGTGAGGATCCCGGTGGTCGCGTTCGCATGCGAGGCCGGAAGCGAGAACGGAGGGCCGAGGATCGACTGCAACTGCGCAATGACGTCCGGCACGAGCGGGAACGCACCGGAATGACAGGGCACGGCAGGCAGGATGCCGCCGAGGAATCCGCAGTACGTGTTCTGCGCCGAGCGCAGCGTGCCGAACGAGGTGTCCACCGCGCGCTGGGCGGTGGCGAGTGCCGTCTCCGCCTGAAGCACGGCCGCGTCGGCGGCGGCGATCTCAATGGCCGTCGGAGGCCGCTTCAGCCGTTCCAGCGTGATCAGGGCGTTCTGCACGGCAGCGTCCGCCGAGACGACGGCCTGGTGCGCGGCCTGGACGTCCTCCGGCTTCACGGGGGCCTCCAACTGGGCAAGCTTGAGCCGCGCAAGATCGAGGTTGTTCTGCGCCGTCGCCAGTGACTGCCGCAGGTCCGTGTCATCCACCCGCGCCAGCTGGTCCCCGGCCCTCACTGCCTGGCCGATGACGACGTTCACCTCCGCGACCTTGCCCGCGACCGGGAAAGTCAGTGAGACGGACGACGTCGACGAGGCGGTGCCGGGCAGCGTGACGGTGGTAGCGAGCGTCCCCCGCGTGGCCTGCGCAGTCTCGATCGGCGGGGGCGCCGCTGCGCTGTCTCGCGCGAGGACGTACCAGCCCGCGCCACCGACGACAGCCGCGGTCACCACCCCGAGTGCGAGCAGCCTAAACACGCTCCGGCCACCGCCGCGGACGGCGCTGTTCACCTCACCGAATCGCGCCATAACGTCGGCCCCCGGAATCCGTGGAAACCCGCCGTGTGTCCGACGGAGAATCGTAGCCATCGTTTGTTTGCAATGTATTTGCCCGCCCGGCTTCGTCTTCCGTAACCAGCGGGGCCTCACTCTCGGGGCTGAGAGCGAGCGTCCTCGACACACGCACGGCCTCCGGCGACCATCGAAGCATGACGCTTCAAGATGAGTTGCTCGCGAACAATGCCCGGTACGCCGCCGAGTTCTCCAGCGGCATGCTCCGCCTTCGGCCGCTCCGTCAGATTGCCATTCTGACGTGCATGGACTCCCGCTATACCGCGCAGGGGGTGCTTGGCCTGCAACTGGGCGACTCGCACGTGATCCGGAACGCCGGCGGGCGCGCCTCGGACGACGCCATCCGCTCGCTTGTCCTCTCTGCGACAGCGCTTGGGACACGTCGCTGCGTGGTGGTGCACCACACCGACTGCGGGCTGCTCGGCGTCACGAACGAGGAACTCCAGGATCGCGTGGCGACCCTCTCCGGTGCGCGGCCCGACATCGACTTCCTTCCCTTCGACGACGTGGCCGCCAGCGTGGCGGAGGACGTGGCCGCGCTCCGCGCATGCCCGTACTTTCCCCCGGACTATGAGGTCATCGGCTTCGTGTACGAAGTGACGACGGGCGTCCTGCGGCCAGTAGAGGCGTGAGCCTCGCCTGCCTGCGATAGTTCCGGCGGGCGCGGGGAAGGCGGTCGCGGTTGGACCTGGAGCGGCTGATCGAATGGGGCGGCTACACCGTCCTGGTGGCGATGGTGTTTGCAGAGAGCGGGCTGTTCGTCGGGTTCCTGCTGCCGGGCGACTCGTTGCTGATCGCCGCGGGCGTGGTCGCCCAGCGCGGCCACCTCGATCTGAAGATCCTGATCCCGCTTCTCATCATCGCCGCCATTACCGGCGACGCGACCGGCTACACCATCGGACGCCGCGCCGGACCGCTGCTCTTCGCCCGAGAGGACGCGCGGTTCTTCAAACGGCGCTATATGGAGGAGGCACGGGCCTTCTTTGACCGGCACGGCGGCAAAGCGATCACGATCTCGCGGTTCATGGCGATCATCCGCTCGTTCGTCCCCTCCGTCGCCGGTGCGGTTGGGATGCCGTACGCGAAGTTCACCGCCTACAACGTCGTGGGTGGCGTCCTCTGGGTGCTCTCGATGACCTTCGCCGGGTACTTCATCGGCGAGGCAGCCGCGAAGTTTGAGTACGTACTGATCGCCGTCGTCATCCTGATCTCGTTCATTCCGCTGATGCACTTCATCCGCGAGCAGCGCCGCCACTAGTCCCGCGCGATCGACGCGACGGTCGCTCCTGTGAGGCGCACGAGGTCGGCCGGCGCCAGCGCAATCTCCAGCCCGCGCCGCCCGGCGCTGACGTGTATCCGCTCCTGCGTGAGCGCGGACGCGTCGACGATGGCGGCGAGGCGGCGCCGCTGGCCGAGCGGGCTGATCCCGCCGACCACGTATCCCGTGGCGCGCTCAGCCTCGGCAGGGGAGGCCATCTCCGCCTTCCGCCCACCGGCCGCGCCGGCCAACGCCTTCAGGTCGAGGTGCCGCGCGACCGGCACCACCCCAACCACGCGCCGGCCGTCCACCTTCGCCACGAGCGTCTTGAATACGGACTCAGGAGCGACGCCCAGTGCCTCGGCGGCCTCGAGGCCAAAGGCAGCCGCCCGCGGGTCGTGCTCGTAGGCGAGCAACTCGTACGTAATGCCGAAGGCTTTCGCCGCTTCGACGGCTGGCGTCATCAGGGACTCCGCTTCGCGGGAGGAGGTTGCGCATCACGCTACCACCCACCCAAAGAAACCAGAATTCCCGATCACAGAGATCGCAAAGCCGGAGCCCGTAGGCTCAAGACAGCAAGAGCGGCTCCCACAGCGGCTCGGACGGAGAACACTGAAACATGCTCGGTAAGACAACGATCCTGACCAGTCTCGCGGCCCTCGCGGTCGCCGGATCGGCGGCCGTGCCGTTCGTGGCGTCGGCACAGCAGTCCGGCAGCCCGACGCCCCCCGCGAGCGCGCCGGCGCACGACGGCCGGCACGAAGAGGCCCTCGCGGCCGCGCTCGGTGTGACGCCGGAAGCGTTGGCGAAGGCGATCGAGGCCGCCCGGGCCGCCGTCCCGAAGCCGGCGCCGGGCCAAGCGCCCGACCCGGCCACGCGGGAGGCGAACCGCACTGCGTTCGAGGCCGCGCTTGCGGGAAACCTCGGCATCACGGTGGAAAAACTCAAGGCGGCACTTCAGTCCCTCGCACCGCTGGGTGGTGAGCACCGCGGACCGAAGGGGCCCGGCGGCCCACATGGGCCCGGCGGCCCGCATGGCCCCGGCGGCCCGCATGGCCCCGGCCCCGGCATCAAGGCCGGGGGAGAGGCTCTGGCAAAGGCACTCGGGATCGACCTCGCCACGCTGAGGGACGCGGAGAAGGCCGTCCGCGAGTCGCTGCCGAAGCCGGCCTTCACGCCCGGCACACGCCCCGACAAGGCGGCCATCGAAGCCCTCAAAGCCCAGCATGACGCAGCCCTGGCGGCGAAACTCGGGATCTCTGTCGACACACTGAAGGCGGCACAGGCGACGGCGCTCGCCGAACTCGAGGCGCAGCACGCGGCTCAGGCCCAGCAGATGTTCAATCGGCTCCTCACGAGGGCGGTCGACGCTGGCAAGATCACGCAGGCCCGGGCAGATGAGCTGAAGGCCCAGTTCGCGCAGGGTGGCGACTCCGCGAAGGCGGCGATGCGGGTCCTGCACGAGGCCGTGGGCGGTCTGGACCTCCCGCCGCACCGCCGTGGTGGCCCCGTCGGCCGGCTGCTTGGACGCGGCCCGTCGTCCTGATAAGCGACTCTCGCCGCAGCAGGAGGGCGCCCGAATTGGGCGCCCTCTTCGTTGGCGGCCGCTACGAGAGCCGGAGTGTGTCCTGATGGACGGTCACCTGGACCACGAGAAGGTTGGGACGCTGCTCGGCGGTGGTCTGAATCTGCTCCGTCGTGCGGTTATGCAGGATGCGCGCCCACCAGTGGCGCGGACGGAATTCGGGGACGAGCACCAGCACAGGGTCGCGAGGATCGACGGCGACCCGGTCGACGTAGGCGAGCAGTGGTCCGACGAACGTGCGGTAGGGCGACTCCACCACCACCAGCGGGACGTCCGGGACCAATCGCGCCCAGCGTCGCTGGAACGCCTCGATGTCCTCGTGCCCGCCCCGTGCGACGTGCACCCCGGTGACATTGGAGGAGAGCCGGCGCGCGTATTGCACGGCCCGCCACGAGACGCGGTTCAGATCCCGCACGGTCACCACGACGGGCTCCGCCCCGAGGCCGGACGGGCGCGGCAGTGGTCGAGCATCCTCATCGGACATCAGCGAGATCCGCGCCACCTCGCGGTAGTGCCGGTGGATGTTGTTGAGCAGCCACACCAGCACGGGTACGAGGATCAGGACGACCCAGGCGCCATGCGTGAACTTCGTCCCCGCGACGACCAGCGCGACGACGCCGGTCATGACCGCGCCGATGCCGTTCACCGTCGCGGCCCGCCACCAGCCGGACTCTCCACCCGAGCGCCAGTGGCGGAACATCCCCGCCTGCGACAGCGTGAATGCGACAAAGACGCCGATCGCATACAGCGGGATCAACCGGTGCGTGTCCGCTTTGAACAGCACGATCACCACACCGGAGACGAGCGTCAGCGCCACGATCCCCGTGACGAACGTGAGCCGGTCGCCGATGTAGGCAAACTGCCTCGGCATGTAGCGGTCCTCGGCCAGGATCGAGGCGAGCCGGGGGAACCCGTTGTATGCGGTGTTCGCCGCCAGGATCAGCACGAGGGCCGTCGTCGCCTGCAGGAAGTAGTACGGGATACTCGCGTCTCCGAACACGGCCCGGCCGATCTGCGAGATCACGGACTCGTCGTGGACCGGGACGACGCCCAGGCGCCACGCCAGGAACGTCGCGCCTACGAAGAAAAACGCGAGGATGCTCCCCATCAGCGCCATCGTGATCCGGGCATTGCGAGGTGCCGGTTCCTGGAACGCCGTCACGCCGTTCGCGATCGCCTCGACACCCGTCAGGGCGGTGGAGCCCGAGGCGAACGCGCGGAGCACGAGCAGCAGGCCAACGCTCGCGGTCGCGTCGAGTTGGTGCTTCGGAAGCGCGGTGGCCGTGAGCGTGGCGCCGTCGAGCCCGCCTGCCGCGAGCCGCGCAACGCCGACGAAGATCAGCGCCCCAAACGCAAAGATGAAGCCGTAGGTCGGGATCGCAAACAC
>SCTU01000319.1 GCA_004297315.1 Dehalococcoidia bacterium
GCGGCGCCGTTATCCCTGTCGGGACCCGAAGTCTGTGGCGGTCGCCCCACGCCGCTCGCGGGGCCAGTCGACCGATCATGCGGGCGGGAGACGCTGGGGTCAACCGGGACTGACTCCCGTCGGCTACGGGAATGCGGCGGAGCCGTACCGCCTCGCGGTGCAAGGGCGGCCCCAACCCTCACATCAAGGCTTGGCGCCCCAGCCTCTCGATGACTGCGATGTGAGCGCGAAGGTGCCGCAGATGCCGAGTGAGAGCATCCTCGGTACCCGTGGCAGGCATCGCTTTGAGCCGACGGATGGTTTGGCGATGAATGCGATCCCACTCTGCCCACACTTCGGCAAGCGATGGGTCGTCGGTGCCGGCGAGCGGCAGTTTCCGCGCCGCCCGCATCGTTTCTGGGGTAAAGCCGAGCGGGCTCCATGTGGGCCGCTCGCGGAACAAGCGTCCCATATGCGCCTGCTCCGCAAAGAGCAGGTGCCTGACGTTCTCCAGCACAGACCATTCACCGCTCGGCGGCCTATGCGAGATGGCCGCCTCAGGCAGCTGCGCGAGCATGGAACGCAATGATTTCCGCGCAGCGTCAATCTGTGCGAGGAGCGACGGGACGGATTCAGAGTTCACCTGAGGCCACTCCGAAGGCAGAAGGGCGACCTCGCGGCCGCCCTTCTTCGATCCCAGAGGCGACCGCTGTTAGTTATTGGCGCCGACCGGCGTCTTCAGGTCCGCGGTGTCGAGGCGCACGCCCGGGCCCATCGTCGAGGCGATGGAGGCGGTGCGGATCAGTTCACCCTTCGCGCCGGCGGGGCGGTTCCGGTTGATCTCGCCGATCATCGCTCGGAGGTTGTCCAGGAGCTGGTCCTGCGAGAACGAGGCCTTGCCGAGGATGACGTGGATCACATTGTTCCGGTCGATCCGGAAGTCCACGCGCCCGGCCTTCGCCTCGCGCACACCGCGTGCCATGTCGTCGGCGACGAGCACGGTGTTGTTGCGCGGGTTTGGCATCAGGCCGCGCGGGCCGAGGACGCGGCCGAGCGAGCCGACCTTGCCCATCAGCTCGCGCTGCGCGATCGCGGTGTCGAAGCCGAGGAAGCCCTCCTGCACGCGCTTGATCAGGTCGTCGCCGCCCACGATGTCCGCGCCGGCCGCCTCCGCGTTCGCTGCCGCCTCGCCCTCGGCGAAGACGAGCACGCGCACGGCCTTGCCGATGCCGTGCGGGAGGATGACCGAGCCGCGCAACTGCTGGTCGGCGTGGCGGCCGTCCAGCCCCGTCTTCAGGTGGAGTTCGACCGTCTCGTCGAACTTGGCCGTGGCGCACTGCTTGACGAGTGCGACAGCATCTTCCAGCGTGTAGGTCTTGGTCTTGTCGACCTGCTCGCGCAGGCCCGTGATGCGCTTGGCGATGGGCATGACTAGTTCACCTCGATGCCCATGGAGCGGGCGGAGCCCTCGACGATGCGGACGGCATCGTCGAGGTTGTCGGTGTTGAGGTCGGGCAACTTGGTCTTCGCGATCTCCGTCAGCTGGGCGCGGGTGATCGACCCGACCTTCTGCGTGAGGTTCTTCGCGGAGCCCTTCGGGATCCCGGCGGCCCGGCGCAGCAGGTCGGAGGCCGGCGGGGTCTTCAGGATGAAGGTGAACGAGCGGTCCTCGAAGACGGTGATGCGCGCCGGGATGACGCCGTCCATCGCCTTCGTCTGCTCGTTGTATGCCTTGCAGAACTCCATGATGTTGATGCCGTGAGGCCCCAGTGCAGTACCGACCGGCGGGGCGGGGTTCGCCTTGCCGGCGGGGATCTGCAGGGTCACGACTGCGCGGACCTTCTTCGCCATCTTCCTTCTCCTTCGCGTGCCGGGCGGGAAGGTCCCGTCCTGGCCACGCTCCCTCTGGCGGACTCACCGCGCAGAGGTATGCACTGTGTAAAGCGACGCCCGCAGGGCGCCGCGCCCGACCTCGACTAGCGCTTCTGCACCTCGAGGAAGTCGAGTTCCACCGGCGTCTCCCGGCCGAACATGGAGACCATCACGCGCACGCGGCCACGCTCCATGTCGAGCGAGTCCACCATGCCGATCATGTCGCTGAACGGGCCGCTGGTGACGACCACGGACTCGCCCACCGTGAAGCCGATGTTGACGCGCGGCTGGGCGACCTGCTGGTCGCGCATCAGTTGTTCCACCTCGGCGTCCGCCATCGGCGTCGGCTTCTGCTGGCTGTCCGAGGTGGTGGACGCGAAGCCGGTGACGCCGGGCGTGTGCCGCACGACGTACCAGGTGTTGTCGTCCATACGCATCTGCACGAACACGTAGCCCGGGAAGCGCTTGTGCGAGACGGTCTTGCGCTGGCCGTTCTTGATCTCGATCTCGTCCTGGGTCGGGATGAAGACCTGGAAGATCCGGTCGCTGAGGTCCATCGCCTTCACACGCTGTTCGAGCGAGGTCTTCACCTTGTTCTCATAGCCGGAGTAGGTCTGGACGATGTACCAGGCGCGGCCATCGTCGGTCGCCTCGGGCTTGTCCCCGGCAGCCGTGCTTGCGGTCTCGTTCACCATGATGGTTCCCCTTACCGCAGCAGCGTCTGCTCCATGAGCCAGCCGAAGAACAGGTCAGCCCCGCCCATCACCAGCCCAAGGAGCATCGAGATCACCACGACCACGGTCGTGAGGTTGGCCACCTCGCGACGGGAGGGCCAGGTGACCTTCTTCAGTTCAGAGATGATGTCCAGCGCCCAGCGCGGTTTCAGCAACGAGCCGGTGCGCGGCGCCTCCGGGGCGCTCGTGCTCGTGGGCGGCAACGAGGACCGGCGTGGCTGCTGGGCCTCGCGGGCCTTCTGGCGGCGTTCGGCGCGCTCCTGCGAGCGGCGCATCTCACGGCCCATGTCGGTGTCCTGACTCCCGCCGGAAGGCGGTGCGTGCGTCGGGTTTGTGGTTGGTCGGGCGCTGGCTGGGGCTAGCGTGTCTCCCGGTGGGAGCGGGTGACGCGGCAGCGCGGGCAGAACTTCTTCAGTTCTAGCCGCTCCGGGTCATTCCGCTTGTTCTTCTTCGTGACGTAGTTCCGCTCCCGGCACTCCGTGCAGGCAAGCGTGATGTGGTCGCGGTCCTGTGCCTTTGCCATCTGGGTCTCCTACGCTCCCGGCCGCCTCAGCCTGTCGCCGGTGCAGTCGCGTGGTGTCCTGATACCTGACTTTACAGGTTACTCGATGATCTTGGTGACGACGCCGGCGCCGACGGTGCGGCCGCCCTCGCGGATCGCGAAGCGCAGGCCTTCCTCGATCGCGATCGGGTAGATGAGCTCGATGTTCATCTGCACGTTGTCGCCCGGCATCACCATCTCCATGCCCTCCGGCAGGGAGACGTTCCCCGTCACGTCCGTCGTCCGCACGTAGAACTGCGGCCGGTACCCGTTGAAGAACGG
>SCTU01000023.1 GCA_004297315.1 Dehalococcoidia bacterium
TCTACGACCCGACGACCGGCGAGGTCCGTTCCTCGAAGGGCACGGACGACATCGCGTGCTGGTTCATCGACACCGAGTACGACGGCGAATCGTTCTTCGTCCGTCACGCCTACTTCACCGGCGCAGACGAGCCGTACGAACGCCTCCAGCGCGCCCTCCGCGCCGAGGTAGACGAAGAAGCATGGGCCTCGCTCTACCGGGCGGAGAGCCGCCCGTTCCCGGTGCCAGCATCCGGGCGCATCGCGGTGAAGGTGATCAACCACTACGGCGACGAGGTCCTCAAGGTGTACGAGGTGTAGACCCTCACCCCCGGCCCCTCTCCCGCGTTGCGGGCGAGGGGAGTCGGAGGGCGTGCCAACTCCTGTGCAGTTGACTCTTGCCTACGGCCTTGGCAGCGCCGCCAGCAGCCGGTGCGTGACGGCCGCGACGTCCTCGACGGCGGCGTCGAAGGCGGGGGCGTTCGCGGGGGCGGGGCGCTGGTAGCCGCTCCTGTGACACTTCTCCGTTGACTGCGCCGGTGAGCCAGTGACACAACTGCGCCGAATTCCCGAGACCTCTGCATCCCAATATGACTCTTGACTAATAATGAGGTAGAGGTAATATCTTGACGTGGGAGGTCGAGTACACGAACCAGTTCGGCGAGTGGTGGGCGACCATCACGGCCGAGCAGCAGGAGGCGGTGACGGCCGCCGTGTCCGTGCTTCAGGATGGCGGGCCCGCGCTCGGTCGGCCGTTAGTCGACACGATTGCGTCGTCCCGGCACTCGAACATGAAGGAGTTGCGGGCGTCCAAAGATGGTGCGCTGCGCGTGCTGTTCGCGTTCGATCCGCTTCGCTCGGCGATTCTCCTGCTGGGCGGCAACAAGAGCGGCCAGTGGGACGAGTGGTATCGCACGGCAATCCCGCTGGCGGATGACCTCTACGACGAACACCTGGCCGAGTTGGAGCGGGAAGGACAGGGCCATGCCAAAGACTAAGAACTTCAACTCGCTCCGCGACCAGGTCATGGCCCGTCCGGGGGCCGCGAAGCGTGTCGCGGCGTTGCGGGACGAGTTGCTGGCAGAGGTGGGGTTGTACGAACTTCGTCGTTCGCGGGAGGTGTCGCAGGCCGCGCTCGCCGAGGCCCTTCACATCAGCCAGGGTGCGGTCTCGAAGTTCGAGCGCTCGGACGACGTCCGGCTCTCGACGCTGCGCCAGTACATCGAGGCGCTGGGTGGGCGGCTTGAGATCTCTGCCCGATTCGACGATCGCACCGTGAAACTCGACATCAAGCCGCACGAGACGGTCGCCTAGCGTCCGTCCCCACCGCCCCCCACCCTACGGCTTCGGCAGCGCCGCCAGCAGACGGTGCGTGACGGCCGCGACGTCCTCGACGGCGGCGTCGAAGGCAGGGGCGTTCGCGGGGGCGGGGCGCTGGTAGCCGCTCACCTTGCGCACGAACTGGAGGGCGGCGGCGCGGATCTCCTCGTCGGTCGCGGGGGGCTGGTCGCTGCCTTTGGGCTGGCGGAGGCGCTTGATCGACCGGCACATCGAGGGCTCCCTTCGGGGGCGCGGGGCGGC
>SCTU01000024.1 GCA_004297315.1 Dehalococcoidia bacterium
CGCGCGTCCGGCGCACGACGGCCCGGCGCCTCGCACCCGCCCCGGGGCACGCCACCCAAGGCATCCGCCTCGGTGTCTCGGCTGCCGATCCGCCCGTCCCGGTGCACCTGCCGGCACCCATGCTGCATCGCAACCACTTTCTCGTGGCGAAGACACGGCGAGGCAAGTCCACGCTCCTCCGGCACATCGCCGCCGGGCTGATGGAGCGGGTCGCCGCGGGTGTGGAGGACACCGCGCTGGTCGTCGTCGATCCCCACCAGGATCTTGCCGAGGCGGTGCTCGCTGCCGTGCCGCCGGCGCTGGTCGACCGCACCGTCTACCTCGACTTCGCGCATCTGGAGCGGCCGATCGGCCTCAACCTGATCGACGTCGCCCTGTTCCCCGACCGCGACAAGACGGTCGAGAGCGTCGTGACAATCATGAACCGGCTCTGGCCCGCGAACTGGGGGCCGCGCATGGAGGGCGCTCTGCGCGCGTCGCTCTCGGCGCTGCACGAGATCAACACGCGGCGCTCTCGCGTCGACCAGTTCACGTTGCTGGATGTCGCACCATTTCTCACCAACAAGCACTTCCGGGACGAGCTGCTCAAGGAAGTCGAGGACGTCGCCGTTGCAGCGTGGTGGCGCGACAACTTCACGTTCGCGGGGCGCGTCCTCCAGCAGCAGACCGCGAACCCGGTGACGAGCAAGATCGGGCGGTTCACCGTCACTGAGGCGAGCCGCCTCGTGCTCGGTCAACCGCGTTCGACCTTCGACCCACGCTCGATCATTCGCGACGGCGGCGTGCTCGTGGTCAATACGGCGGTGGGGACGCTCGGGGAGGGCGCGGCATCGCTGGTCGGCGCCACCGTCCTGAACTTGCTCGGGCTCCTGATCGAGGAGCAGGTCGTGCTGCCGCCCGAAGCGCGCCGCCGCGTCGTCCAGCTTGTCGACGAGTCGAGCACGCTCGGGGCGGTGGACTACCCGCGGATGCTGTCGGAACTCGGGAAGTACGGCGCGTCGTTCACGCTCGTGACGCAGGCCCTTTCGAAGCTGGACACCATCGACCGTGACTTGCTGCCCACCATCCTGGCCAACAGCGACGGGCTCACGGTCTTTGGCGCCAGCGCCGAGGACGCGCGGCGGCTGCTGCCGGAGCTCGGCGGCGACCTCGAGATCGAGGACGTGGTCTCGCTCGATGACTTCTCCGCGCACGCCCGCTGGTGGGATGGGTTTGGCCGACCCCCGGCGTTGACCTTCCGCGTCGATCCACCGCCGCCCGTCGACCCCGCGCGGACACGCGCGCTCGCGGAGCGATCGGCCGCTCGCTACGGCAGGCCGCGCGCGCAGGTCATCGAGGAAATCTCGGAGATCCTGGCCGCGCGATTCCCGAAGGAGACGGGAGACGGCCGGGCACCCCTGACGGCCGAGGAACTCGCATCCGCATCGAAGGCCGATCAGGCCCTCGATGCGGATGCGGGGACGAGTCCCACGGCACGGACGGATGCGCCCGAAGGCGGCGGGCCAGTGCGGCCGGTCGCCCGTACGAGGAACCACGGGGGTCGCAAGTGAACGAGCAACACGCACTGCTCGCGCGCACCCTCGACTGGATCGTGCGGATTCCCCTGAACGGAGAAGCGGAGATTGCGCGATTGGTCGGCGTTGGTGAGTCCGTCGCCCGCCGTCTGATCCTCGCGCTGGTACAGCTGCGCTGGGTCGAGTCACTCGAGCCGA
>SCTU01000025.1 GCA_004297315.1 Dehalococcoidia bacterium
CGAAGGTCTTCGACCTCGCACCATTGATGACAGACGACGGCTCGCATCACGTGCTCTCCATCGATAGTCCTCGTCCGATCGTACGAGGGTGCGGCCGGGGTGGCGGCGGACGACCGATGCCGCAGACGCATGGTGAGTTCTCACTAGGTGACGAGCAACTGGCGAGAATTCGCGGCCGTTTCTGGTGTCGGTGCACCGGTTAGACGCCTTTGTTTGCACGGTCTTAGGCATGTGTTGCGTCCACATAGCGAGTTTTCAGGGTTATAGTGCCCGCATGGGCGAGCAGGTTTCCTTCACGTCGTTTTGTCCTCGTTACCACCACGCCGTCGAAGTGATCGGACGGCGATGGACAGGCGCGATCTTGCGCGCGCTGCTTGCGGGACACACTCGCTTCACGGACATCGCGCAGACCGTCCCCGGGCTCAGCGACCGCCTGCTCTCGGAGCGTCTGAAGGAACTCGAGGCCGAGGAGATCGTGGTGCGCACGGTGCACCCCGACACTCCGGTGCGCGTCGAGTACCGCCTGACTGCACGAGGCGAGGCGCTCACGCCTGTCGTCAGCGCGCTTGCCGAGTGGTCGGAGCGCTGGCTTCCGCTGCCGGCCACTGCCGGCGTCCGCTAACCGCGCGCTACGCTTTCCTGCATGAACCTCGACTACCGCGTGCTCGCGGAGCGTTGGATGCGTCGTGTCGACGAAGTCGGCCTGCTCGCCGCCGTCGACGAAATCGCCGCACCCTCGATACTCGTCCAGACCGGCATGGGCCCGCAGGACATCATGGCGCTGCGCGCGCGGTTCTCGGAGATGGCTGTCGCCTTCCCCGACAGCACCGTCACCCTGGAAGACGTCATGGTCGACGGCCCGAAGGTCGCCCTGGTCCTTGACTGGCAGGGCACGCACCTCGGCCCGCTGCGCGGCTTCCCGCCCACCGGGCGCGCGGTCAAGTTCGACGTTGTGATCATGCTGCAGATGAACGGATTCCTCGTGCAGCGGGCAGGCTTCTACGCGGAGCCGTTCGTGGCCCCGGTCCAGCTGGGCATCATCCCGCCCTTCAGCGAGACCTCACATCGAGGCCTCGCGTGAGGTCTCGCATCACTTAGAGGCGCCTCTCGCGCCCCCTCTTCGCCCTCCGGGGGATCGCCTCGATCGCAGGCGAGGGCACCGGTAGACTCGGGGCTTCGTCGGTCCTCGTTCAAGGCAGGGTCGCTGTGCGCCGGAGATTGTCCCGCCCGTTCTACGGCTGGTGGATCGTGGGCGCCGCCGTGGTGCTCCAGGCGCTGCCCGCCGGGCTCCTCCAGCAGGCGTACGGGGCCTACGTCGTGCTGCTGGAGCGCGAGTTCGGCTGGAGCCGCACGGTGCTGTCCGGGGCCTTCTCGGTCGTCCGGATGGAGGAAGGGCTGCTCGGCCCGTTGCAGGGGTGGCTACTCGACCGCTTCGGCCCGCGTTCAGTCATGCGCGTTGGCAACGTGATCTTTGCTCTCGGGTTCTTCGTCTTCGCCCGCATCGACTCCGTGGCGGGGTTCTACGCCGCGTTCATGATCATGGCGATCGGCGCGTCGCTCGCCGGGTTCCTCTCGATCACAACCGCGATCGTGAACTGGTTCGACCAGAAGCGGTCGATGGCGATGGGGATCGCGCTGCTGGGCACCGCCGTCGGCGGCCTCCTCGTCCCGCTCGTGGTGTGGGGCCTCGAGGCGTGGGGCTGGCGGGCGATGGCGAACGTGTCGGGGGTCGTGATCCTGGCCCTGGGGATCCCCTTCGTGCAGGTCATCCGCCACCGCCCGGAGCAGTACGGCCTGCTGCCGGACGGACGCGTCGCCAGGGCGCCGGCCGCGACCTCGCACGCGGGTGACGAGGCCTCCCCGCTGCCGCCCGATGAGCCCGCCTCGTTCACCGCCCGCGACGCCATGCGGACGCGCGCCTTCTGGTTCATCTCGCTCGCGCACACCGCCTCGGTGCTCGTCGTCTCGGTCGTGATGGTGCACTTCGTGGCCTACGCGACCACGACGCTGGGGTACTCGCTGAAGGTCGCGGCGGGGATCGTCACGTTGCAGACCGTCACGAACTTGCTCGGGCGGCCGTTGGGCGGCTGGGCGGCCGACCGCACGAGCTCGCGACTCGTGACGATGGTCGCGATGCTCAGCCACGCGGTCGCGCTGCTGCTGCTCGCCTTCGCGCGCAGCCCGTG
>SCTU01000026.1 GCA_004297315.1 Dehalococcoidia bacterium
CGTTGTCCTCTCAGGTACGCGGTGCCCGGCGCATGCCGCCAGGCGCCTCTAGGCCTTCGTGTTGTCCCAGGAGGCAATCTTCCGAGGCCGGACTCGGACATAGGCCATCCCCGTCCGAGTCGTCGTTGGAAGTTGATCTTCGGGCGTCCCGCGACGCCGTGCGCCTTCGCGGACGAGTTCGAGGACGGCGGCTGGATCCTCGACTAGCGTGGCGTCGCCGCGGATCACGACGCCCTTCAGTTCCTTCATCGTGCGGCCGGACTCGACCGTCACCGCGACCTTCGGGTTACGGCCGATGTTGACCTTTCGTTGGCCACGCACCGGCAGCACGACTTCGTCTCCCGAGCGGAAGAACCCCAGGGGCACAGCGTGGGGGTAGCCGTCCTTGCCAATCGTCGAGAGGACGGCGTAACCGCCGTGACTGTCGAGGTACACGTCAACTTCTTCGCGGGTCATCTCTGCCATTGCGCGCTCCGTCCTCCTACCGCGCCGACCCCTCGGTCGGCCGCGCGATTATGCCACCTGCGTGAAATGGATTGCCCGCGGACGCGGGGCCTGAGCGATGGGATCGCAATCGGCAGGTCGCATACGCTGTCTGGGCTGCGCACGCCGCCGCGCAAGCCACCTGCATGTCTCTCGAGGAGCCGCTGTGCTTTCGCGCGCGTTCATCGTCCTCTTCCTCTCGATGTTTGTCGCGATGGCGGGCATATCGATGGTGTCTCCGCTGCTGCCCGTCTACGTGCAGGACGACCTCGGCGGGCCGGCCGTCGGGGTCGCGCTCTCGTTTTCCGGGCTGGCGCTCGCGCAACTGATCGCGGCGCCGTTCGTGGGCCGCCTCGGCGACACGTTCGGGTCGAAGCAGTTCATCGTGCTGGGTTTCGCAATCTACGCGGCGGGTGCGGTGGGGTACATCTTCGCTCCGAACTGGCAGACGGTCGTGTTCTTCCGCATCCTCTCCGGGGTCGGCGCGGCGGGCGTCTTCCCGATGACGATGGCCTACGTGGGACGGATCTCCCCGGTGGGCGCCGAGGGGCGCTACATGGGCTGGTTTTCGGTCGCGCAGATCGCGGGCTTTGGGACGGGACCTTTGTTCGGGGGAGCGCTGCGCGACCTCTTCGGCACCGTGTTTGCGTTCGGCGCGATGGCCGTGATGCTCGGCGGCACTGCCTTCGTGACGCTGCTGCTGCTGCCGCGCGACCGGCCTGGCGTGGGGGTGCAGGGAGCGCCGTCGGCCGCCGTCGAGACGGCGGTGCCGTTCCGCGTGCTGCTGAGGCGTCCCGCGGTGCAGGCGAGCACGCTCTTTGTCCTGCTCACCTCGCTCGGTTTCGGGACGGCGTCATCCTGGCTCGCGGTCTATGTGATCAGCGAGGAGGGGCTAGGGACGGACAGCGCGCTGTTCGTCGGGATCCTCCTCTCCAGCCGCTCGTTCATGACCGCCCTCTTTCAGCCGTACACCGGCGGGCTGGCGGACCGCATGGACCGAGTGCTGCTCGTAGTGGTCGGACTCGGGATCGCGGGCGTGGCGCAGTTCGTCGTCCCGTTGGTGCCGCACAACCTCGTCCGGACGCAGTTCTTCGGCGACGCGCTCGTGATGGCGCCGTGGGTGCTGGTGGCGCTGCTGGTCGCGGGCCTTGCGGAGTCGATCGCGTTCCCCTCCCAGCAGGCGATCTTCGTCCAGATCGGGCGCAAGGTCGGGATGGCCTCGATCATGGGCGTCAACTCGATGGGGTCGTCGGCGGGGTTCCTGTCCGGGTCGCTCCTGGGCGCTGTGGTTAAGACGCAGTTCGGGATCGCGTCGGTCTTCTACTTCGCGGGCCTCTCTGCGGTGGTTGGCCTTGTCGTCTTCGTGCTGCTCATGCGGCGGGCGAGCGAGGATCTTGCGGTGGACCTCGCCCAGCCCGCCCAGACGCTCACGGTCGGCTAGAATTCAAATAACTGGGCAAATCCCGCGGCCCTCTGTGAGCCAGCCCTGTAATGTGACGGTGCACACAACCACAAGGCGGTTGGGTTCTGTGCGCTGCGAAGGCGCCCGTGGCGGCGGGTACTCGAGCCTCGGGGGCTGCTGTCCATGGGCCTGTATGCGATCGTCGGCATCCTAGTTGTCGGGATGCTGACCGCCTCCGCCGACTTCCGCACACCCGTCCTCGCGGCCGGGGCACCGACCACGGTCGCCGCCGTCGCGGCGGAGCCGCCCACCGAGAGATACATCGACGAGACGCTCGCCGACGCAAGCGATCCAGAGGCGCTCCCGCCGGCCCTCCCCGCTCCCGACCCCTTCGAGGGAGACGCCGAGGCACTGGCCGCCTGGCTCGCCGAGAGTGCGGCCGTCGCGCCGGAGCCAGCCGGCGTCGCCGCGCCTCCAGTCCTGCCGGTGGCGGAACCGCCTCCGAGACAGTGGGTCGCTGGACCGCCACCGTTGGCGTCGAATGATGCCCTGGGGATTGCCCAGTCGCTCCTGGGCGTCCCGTACGTCTGGGGCGGCAACAGCGAGCGCGGCATGGACTGCTCCGCCTACGTCAGCCGCGCATGGGGCCTATCGCGCCAGACCACGGACACGCTCGGCCGCTATGCCCAGGCGATCACGAAGGACGAACTGCGCCCCGGCGACATCATGAACCTCACCACAGCGCAGGACCCGCGCGGCTACGGCCACGTCCGCCTGTTTGCGGCGTGGGCGGACGAGGCACAGACGCGCATGTGGGTGTACGAGGAGACGCCCCGGCAGTCCGTCTATCACGCGATCGCCTACGACGCCCGCTACACGCCGATGCGCCGGACGAACCTCGTGCTGGACGGGAGCGGCGCCCCGCTCATCCCTGCGCCCAGCGCGACGCCCGCCCGCCGCTCGACGCCTGCCAGCACGGACGCAAACCGTGTTGCCGGAGCGAGCGCCACGCCGACAGCGACGAGGACGGCAACCGCCACGCGTACCGCCAGCCCGACCCCCACCTGGACGCCGTCGCCGGTGGCGACCTCGACAGCGTGGCCCGTCGTGACTCGGACGCCCTCGCCGACGCGCACGCCATCCCCCACACCGACACCGACGTCGACCCGCACGCCGACGCCGACGGCTACTCCAACACGCACGCCGACACCGACCGCCACGCCCGTCCCAACGCAGACTGCGACGCCCACCCTGACGCCAACTGCAACTCCGGCGCCGACGTCCACAGCGACACCGGCACTGTCATCGACCGCCACGTCGACGCCGGCGGCCACACGGCCGGGACGGGGCCGCGGCCGTTAGGCCACGTTGTTAGGACAAGGGCACGACCGCACAGACACCTGCTTGAAGCACATGAGAGGTGTGTCCGTGGCCGGTGGTGTCCTCGGCGAGGAGCGCGTCGCCGGGCTCCATGATCACGGAACTGCCGTCGCCGAAACCGATCTGGACGCGTGCCGTGAGGTAGAGCATGTACTGCCGCCGCGGGGCCGGGTGAAAGTCGATGGTGCCCACCTCCCGCTTCATGAACGAGATGTCTGCCGCCCCCTCGGCCTTCGTGCGCCTGCCGTTGAGCTCGGTGAACTCCGGCGCCGTGACGCCGAGGACGTGCGACTCCCCGTCGGCGCCGGTCCCGATGTGTACGATCTTCATCCGTCCCCTCCTCTGTCCGCGGGCACTGTAGTGCCGCCGCCGGAGGGCGGCGCGAGTGCGATACCCTTCCGCCGCAACGATGCGAGACGAGGTGCACGCATGCCCCACACCGACCTGCCGACCCACGAACTGGGAAGCACCGGCCTCCACGTCACGAGGCTCGGCTACGGGGCGATGTCGCTAGACGCGCGCTTCGGGCGCACGGTCTCGCAGGCCGAAGCGGACGACGTGTTGAACCTCGCGCTGGACTCCGGCATCAACTTCGTCGACACCTCACCGGACTACGGCCCGAGCGAGGAGATGGTCGGCCGCGCGCTGGCCTACCGGAGAGGCCAGTACATCCTGGCGAGCAAGTGCGGATGCCCGGTCGACGTCGAACCCGATCAGCAGGGCCATGTGTTCACACCGCGCAACATCACGGCGGCCGTCGAGCAGAGCCTGCGTCGGCTGCGCACCGACTACCTCGACGTCGTGCAGTTCCACGGCAGTCCATCCCGTGCCGCGCTCGAAGAGCACGGCGCGATCGAGGCTCTCCAGGAGTTGCGGCGCTCCGGGAAGGTCCGTCACATCGGCATCTCCGGTACGCTCCCGAACCTCCCCGAGCAGATCGACATCGGCGTCTTCGAGGTCTTCCAGATCCCGTACTCGGCGCTGCAGCGCGAGCATGAGGCCCTGATCACGCGTGCGCGCCAGTCCGGGGCGGCCACTGTGATCCGCGGCGGCGTCGCGCGCGGCGCGCCATCCGAGGAGAAGGCGTGGGACATCCGGCGCCTGCCCGAGGTGCCCGAGGGACGGCTTCGAACGCTCTGGGAGGCGGCAGCGCTGGACGACCTGCTGGATGGGGCGAGCCGGATGGAGTTCATGCTGCGGTTCACGCTGTCGCATCCCGACCTGGACACAACGATCGTGGGCACGGCGAGCCCCGCGCACCTGCGCGAGAACCTCGATGCCGCCCGCAAGGGCGCCCTGCCGCCGGACGTGCTGGCGGAGGCGAAGCGCCGACTCGACGCCGTCGCCGCGGGATAGGCCTCGCGGGCGGGGCTACAGGTGGCGCTGGATCGGCAACTCACGATGGCGCTGGCCGGTCACAGCGAAGACCGCGCCCGACACCGCCGCCGCGATCGGGACGATGCCCGGCTCGCCCGCGCCGGTCGAAGGCGTCGTGTCGTCGCCCACCAGCCGCACGTCGATGCGGGGCGCGTCCACGATGCGTGGGACGCGATAGCGCGCGAACGTCGCGTTGAGCAGGCGGCCGTCCTGGAAATCGCTCGCCTCGAAGAGCGCGCCGCCAAGGCCCATGACGATCGAGCCCTCCATCTGGTTCGCGGCGCCCTCAGGGTTCACGACAAGCCCGCAGTCGAGGGCGGCCGCGACGCGGTGGACGCGCACCTCCTTCTCCTGCACGGAGACCTCCGCGGCTGTCGCGACGTAGGAGCCGACGTCGATGCCGAGCGCTATGCCGGCGCCGTGGCCGTTGGCGAGGCGCGGGCCCGCCCAGCCGAAGGCGTCCGCTGTCGCCTCAAGCACCCGGCGGAAGCGCGGCTCGGTCAGGTTGTGCAGGCGCACCTCGACCGGGTCGAGGCCGGCCGCGGCGGCGAGTTCGTCCATGTGCACCTCGCGCGCGAAGTGGTTCACGGCCGCGCCCAGGGAGCGATACGAACCTGACGGCAGCGGGCTGTCCGAGCGGTAGACGGTGGACTTCACGTGCGGCGCGTCGTACGGCGTCTCGGAGCCTCGCCGGCCGATCATCACCCGCTCGCCCGCGTGGTAGGCGACGCTCTCCCACGCGAGCAGGCGGCCGTCCGAGGTGCTACCGCTCTTGATCTGGATCAGCGCGGCGGGCCGGAAGTTTGACCACATCATCTCTTCAGAACGCGTGAAGGCGACACGCACCGGCCGCCCCACGATCTTCGCGAGCCGCGCAGCGTCGTGCGCCACGGCGTACGGCGACTTCGCGCCGAAGCCGCCCCCGATCTCCGGTGCAATCACCCGCACCAGCGACTCCTCGGTCCCGAAGATCGAGGCGAGTTCCTGGCGCAGGCCGAACGGGCGCTGCGTCCCGGCCCACACGGTGAGGTGGTCGCCCTCCCACTGCGCGACGGCCGCTCGCGGTTCCATCGGCACCGGCGCGATATATGGGATGAAGTAGGTCGCCTCCAGCACCAGCGAGGCGTTGCGGAAGCCCTCGGCCAGGTCGCCGCGCTCCTGCATCACGTGCGGCTCGCTCCCGCTCTGCACGAGCACCGACGGCAGGTCGAACCGCGAAGGCTGCCCTGCCGGGATGCCCCATTCCACCTGCGCGACGCGGGCCCCAAGCGCCGCGGCTTCGTCGTCCTCCGCGAGGACGGCAATCAGGTCGCCCTCGTGGACCACGCGCACCACGCCGGGGAGGCGTTCGGCGGCCGAAAGGTCGACGCGTGTGGGGCGGCCGCCGTAGGCGGGCGGACGGACGATCGCGGCGAAGAGCACACCCTCAGGCAACACGTCCTGCGAGTACTTCGAACGGCCGGTCACGCGGTCGATGCCGTCGATGCGCTGAAGGTGCGTGCGGCCCATCACCGTGAACTCCGAGGCCGGCGTGACCGGCGGGTCCGCAGCGATCTCCCGCTCGATCTCCTGCCCCTGCAGCAGCTCGGCGTAGGTAAGGCCTCGCGAGCCGTCCGTCTTGGACGCGACACGCCCGGCCGAGGCCTCGAGTTCGCCGACGGGCAAGTCGAGGCGGTCCGCAGCGAGGTTGAGCAGCGTCTCGCGCGCCGTCGCGGCGGCCTTGCGGAGCTGCCAGCCCACGCGCGCCGTCGACTGGCTGCCGAAGGTGCCCATGTCCCAGGGGACGCGGTCGGTGTCGCCCAGCACGACCTGCACAGCCTCGAGGGGAACGCGTAGCTCGTCGGCAACCTCGATCGCGAGACCGGTGCGGATGTTCTGGCCGTACTCGACCTTCCCGGCGTACGCCGTGATCGCGCCGTCGGCGTCGAGCGCGATCCAGGTGGCCCGCTCGGTCTGAGGCTGGGTATTGCCGTAGGTCTGCGCGCCGTAGCCGGTGCGCAGCGCCGGGAAACCGACCTGCACGTCGCCGACGATCCGGAGGCTCATACGTCACCTCGCGCCGCGCGCTCCACCGCGCGCTCGATCCGCTGGTAGGTCCCGCAGCGGCACATGTGCTCGGCGAGCGCTTCGCTGATCGTGCCGCTGGACGGGTGCGGCTCGCGGTTCAGCAGGGCGATGGTGCTCATCACAAAGCCGGGAATGCAGTACCCGCACTGCATCGCCTGCTCCTGGACGAAGGCGCGTTGCACCGGGTGCTGGGCCTCGAGTGTGTCGCCGCCGGAGACCCCCTCGATCGTCGTGACGGCGCCGCCGGCGACCGCGCCGACCGTGGTCATGCACGAGCGCAGCGGCTTGCCGTCTACGAGCACGGTGCAGGCGCCGCAGAAGCCCTCCCCACAGCCGTACTTCGTCCCGGTGAGGCCGAGGTCGAAGCGGAGGTACGAGAGGAGGTTCCGCTCCACGCGGGGCGCCTCTCGCTCCACGCCGTTCACGCTCACACTGAGCATCGTCCCCTCCCGAATCGCCACCGGCCGAGCGGCGTATTACACCACGCGAGGCCAGCCGTCGGGTAGGCGTTATCCTCCCCTTCGAGGAATGGTGTATAACCCCGCGAGTACGCGCCTCTCAGGTTTGCGAAGGGGATACATCGGTGCCGCGACCACGCATCGTGATGTCGATGGATGAAGCCGTGGCCGGCTTTTCGGACGGCGCATCGTTGATGATCCCCGGCTTCGGCCCGGGCGCCCCGATCAACCTCATGGCGGCGCTCTGGCGGCAGGGCGCGACCGGACTCACGACCATCTCGAACGGCGTTGGCTTCGAGACTGCGGACGAGGACCAGCGCGGCCTCGGCGACCTCGTCATGGCTGGCCGCGTCAAGAAGGTGATCGCGGCGTTCACGGCCTCGACCCGACCCTCGCGCACCGGGACAGCCGAGGGGCTGATCGCGGACGGCCGGATGGAGGCGGAACTCGTGCCGCAGGGCACGCTTGCGGAGCGGATCCGCGCGGGCGGCGCAGGCATCCCCGCGTTCTACACCCCCGCCGGGGTCGGCACCGAGACCGCCACGGGCAAGGAGCACCGGGACTTCAACGGCCGCACCTTCGTCATGGAAACGGCGCTCTTCGCCGACTACTCTTTCATCCGCGCCTGGAAGGCGGACACCGCTGGCAACCTCCTCTTCCGGCGGTCGGCACGAAACTTCAACCCGATCATGGCGATGGCTGCGAGAAACGTCATCGTCGAGGTCGAACAGCCGATCGTGGAGGCGGGCGAAATCGACCCTGACCAGGTGCATGTTCCGGGCATCTACGTGAGCACGCTCGTGCGTATCCCCGTCGGTGGCGTCTTGCACGTGAACCGCGCGACGGGGATGGCGGTCCGGCAGACCGCGTAGCGAGTCCACCGAGGGAGACCGATATGGCCGAGGAGAAGCAGCCCCTCACACGCGACCAGATGGCGGCCATCCTCGCCCAGAACATGGGCTACGGGTGGATCGTGAACCTGGGCATCGGGATCCCCACGAACGTCTCGAACTTCCTCACGCCCGAGCAGGAGATCGTCTTGCACTCGGAGAACGGCGTGATCGGGTACGGGCGGCTCGCCGGCGAGGGAGAAGAGGACCCCGACCTCGTGAACGCCTCGGCGACGCAGCCGGTGATCCTCAACCCGGGCGCCTCGATCGTCCACCACGCCGACGCGTTCGCTGTGATCCGCCGCGGGATGATCGATGTCACGTGCCTTGGCGCATACCAGGTCGCGCCGGACGGATCCTTCGCGAACTGGAAGACCACCAGCGAGCCGTGGAACAACCTCGGCGGGATCGGCGGCGCGATGGACCTCGCGTCCTGCGCGAAGCAGGTCTACATCGCGATGGAGCACACGACGCGCGACGGGCAGCCTCGGCTGCTGGAGAAGTGCACGCTGCCCGTCACCGCGCCGTCCGGCGTGACGCTCGTCGTCACGAACATCGCCGTCGTCGCCGTGCGCGATGGGAAGTTCATCCTCGAGCAGCACGCCCCGGGGTACACCGCCGAGGAGATCCAGGCTGTGACCGGCGCCCCGCTCGAGATCAGCCCGGACTTCCGCCGCGTCGCCGTGTAGTCGGCTGTCGCAAGGTTTGTAGCAGGCTCGCCTACTTCGGTGCGTGCCTCCGCAGGAAGTCGAGGATCGCGGCTTCGCCCTCGGGCGTGTTGCTGGCGGCCCCATGCTCGAGGCCCTCGAAGAGCCGGACTTCGATGCTGGGCACGCCGCCGGTGAGCGCCGTCCAGGGGACATCCGGGTACACGGTGTCGCCGGTGCCGTAGACGATGAGGGCGGGTACTTTCAGTTCGCGGATGCGCTTCGAGGCGTCGAAATCGAGGTGCGCGGCATAGGTGCGAAGTTCCGCGCCGTATTTCGAGACTCGCTCCTCCTTAGGCACCTGCGCGAGCTGTGCCTGGATCGCGGCGCGACGCTCGTCGCGAGAGCGCTGCTCCTCCTCCGACTGCGCGGGCCGCTGGGCGGCGAAGAGGTTGAGGCCGACGGTGCCACCCGTGCGCCGAGCCTCGTACGCCGCCTCCACGCCTCCAGTGTTGAGCACCTCGATGCGCTCACGCAGCCTGCCGAGGAGGTCGGGGTCGCGCGAGAGCCACGGTGCCGTCTCCGCGATCACGACGCCGGCCGCGGCTTCGGGGTGTTCCAGGCCGAAG
>SCTU01000027.1 GCA_004297315.1 Dehalococcoidia bacterium
GCACGCACCTCGGCGCGCCCGGCGCTCAAGCGGGGCGACACCCCGGTGAGCGCGATGACGAACACCGGCGGCTTCGCGCAGTACTCGCTGACGCCAGCGACGGGCCTGATGAAGGTGCCCGACGGCATCGGCCTCGACGTTGCCGCGCTCGTCGGCTGCTCGGTGATGACGGGCTACGGCGCCGTGGTGAACACAGCGAAGGTCGAGCCGGGCTCCACGGTGGCGGTGGTGGGCGCGGGGGGCGTCGGCCTCAACATCATCCAGTCGGCACGCCTCGCCGGCGCGTCACGCATCATCGCGGTCGACATGGTGGAGGCGAAGCTCGCGGTCGCAAAGCAGTTCGGCGCGACCGACGTCGTGAACGCGGGCGACACGGACCCGGTGAAGGCGGTGCAGGAGCTCACGGGCGGCGGAGCCGACTACACCTTCGAGGCGATCGGCCTCAAGGTCACCGCCGAACAGGCGTACGCGATGGCCGGACGGGGCGGGACCGCGGTAATCGTGGGCATGATCCCGCCGGGTGAGCAACTCTCGATCCCCGGCGCGATCTGGTCGCAAGAGAAAAAGCTGACGGGCTCGTTCTACGGTTCGGCGCGCTTCAACACGGACATGCCGCGCATCTTCAGCCTCTACCAGCAGGGCAAACTGAACATCGAGGGCCTCGTGACGAAGCGCTTCCCGCTGGAGGGCATCAACGAGGCGTTCGACCTGCTCCGCAGCAGCGCAGTCTCACGTTCCATACTGGAGATCGGCGCCGAGTAGACATCGCCGCTGCGCCCGCAATTCAGAAGGGGCCGGAATCGGCCCCTTCGTCCGCCGCTCCACAGTAATACTCGGGTAATACCTCAGTATTACCCGAGTATTACTGTGCTACGATTCCCGCCATGACCGAACGCATCGCCATCAGCCTCGATGCCCCTCTGCTCCGCGCCATCGAGCGTGAGCGGAAGCGCCTGCGCCTCAGCCGCAGCGAGTTCATCCGCTTCGCCGCGAAGGCTTACTTCGACGCCATCGAACGCAAGCGCCGCGACGACGAGTACGAGCGCGCGTACCGGGAGGTGCCGGAGACGCGAGAAGAGATCGCGATCGCCGAGGCGTCGTCGGCAGACGCCTTCCGCGATGACGCGTGGTAACCCGCCGAAGACTGACGCGTGGCGATGTCTGGTGGGCCGATCTCGAACCACCGGCCGGTCGACGGCCAGTGGTGCTCGTATCGCGACAGACCGCCTACCACCAACGGGAACTGATGCTCGTCGTACCCGTGACCACGACGGCCCGCGTAACCGTTGGGCAGATCGTCCTAGGCCCTGATGAGGGCCTCCGTGAGCCGTCCTACGCGAACGCCGAGACGATTGCCACTGTGAGCCAGTCCAGACTCTTGAACCGTGCCGGCGCGCTCAGCCCACAGAAACTCGCCGCGCTTGACGACGCGCTGCGCTATGCGCTCGACCTATAGCCGTCAGGCCTACTGGTACACGATGTAGTGCGGCGGCCCGTCGAGGGCCATCAACTGAGCGGGCGTGAACAGCGGCGTGTCCCAGTGGAAGAACAGCTTGAAGCCGCTGTACTCGGCGTACGAGGCGCGCGCGTAGCGGTTGTAGCCGCCGAGTTTCTCCGGCTGCCCGCCGAAGCCGTCCATGTCGACGACGACATCGACGTCCGGCGAGTGCTCGAGGGCGTCCATGCCGATGAGCATCTCCGGCGTGAACTGGTGCAGGACGAGGATCTTCGGCGGCAGGCCTCGTGCCGCGGCGAGCCGGGCGAGGTACGCCTGGACTGGCCGCACCTGCGTCGTGTCGAGCGAGCCGATCACGCTGCCCGGCGCGCGACCATATCGCTGCGTGGCGAACTCCGGGTCGAGGGCGACGTGGACGAACGGCTCGCGCAGGAACTCCTCGAGGCGCGTGACGCCGGACAACGGGTCGGTCCAGCCGACCTGGAGGTCGAGGAACAGCAGCACGCCAGCGTCCCGCGCAGCCTCGACGTATGTGCGCACCTCCTCGATGGGGGTGCGTAGCAGGTAGGAGTCGTCCGCCTGCGGCGCCGCCTGGGCGACGTCCACGATGAGGTGGAGCGCGGGCAGGGCGTAGCGCGGGAACGAGCCAGCCGGCGGCTCCGAGATGGGGGCGTTGTACTGCTCGGCGAGCTCGCGGGCGCGCGCCACCGCGCCAGCGGCGTCGTGGCAGCCGAGTTCGCCCATGAAGCAGACGCCGGGGTGGCCGTAGATGCTCACGACGGGGCCCTGGGCGAAGTACGACGGCGTGCGCAGCGGCGGGTGGGGCTCGGTCACCTCGCGAAGCGCGAGCGGCAGCATGACGGGGCGCGTGGCGTCAGCGTCGGCGGACAGCGGGGCTGGCGCGGTGAAGGCGCTCGTCGTTCCGGGGAGAGCAGCAACGACGAGGGCGGCGAGGGCCGGGGCGAGGAGCAGGCCGAAGCCGACGTTCCTTCGCACCGGGTGTCCCCGTTCGCGCCAACCCCGCCGCGCGGGGCAAGCGTAGGGGAAATAAGAACCTGAGTAAACACCTAAGCAGATGCCACGTCCTAGCGCGTCCTGAGCGCCTGCTTGATGCCCTCGGCAATCCCCTGGGCCATGTAGTGGCGCGCGGAGTCGTCCCTCAAGAGGTCGGCGTCCGCCTCGTTCGATATGTAGAGCAACTCCAGGAGCACGCCAGGCATCCGCGTCGCCTGGGTCTGGATTGAGGCGTGCCGCCCGTAACCCAGCGCTTCCCAGTCGCCACCACGCTCGTCCATCTCCTCGCGTGTCAGTTCCCGCTCAGGCCCGAGCACGAAGAACGGCGTGACGTGCCCTGCGGCGTCCGCCATCCCTGCCTCAGAAAGCGTCATGTTCGATGGGACTTCGACGCGGTGTGCTTCGAGCGCGGCGACGATGTTGCTCCGGATCGACTCAGCCAGTACCCGATTGCGTTCGGAGAACGGCCGGTCGGGGTTATAGATCACTTCGATCCCGCGCGCCTCCGGGTCGGGAAAGGCGTTCGAGTGGATCGAGACGAAGAGGTCGGCGTCCGCGTCGTTGGCGATCGCGATCCGCGCGTCGAGGTCGGCGAAGGTCGCGCTGTAGTCGGAGAGCGACCGCCGGTCGTGGAACGCGCGGCCGTCGTCGGTGCGCGTGTAGACGACGTCGATCCCTGCCCGGGTCAGCATGTCCCCTACTCGTCTCGCCATGTCGAGGTTCGAGTCGCGCTCGATCAGTCCGTTGAAGGTCGCGCCGAGCTCGTCCGCCCCATGGCCCGGATCGAGGACGACCCGAGGACGGTGGTCCCCGAATGAGAGAGGACCGCCGTCCGCGAACGGGAAAATCCCCAGGAGAGCCGCCCCGGCGAGGAGAAGCGGCAACCCGAACATCGAGAGTTGCGTGATCTTCCTGCCGGACCAGCCAGAGATCTTCACCAACGTGTTACCTCTCGCGGTCCGGCATGGCTCGAGTGGAGCGTACCCGGAACATCACCATGCGCACGAGGCGCCGCCCGCGAATGCGCTTACACGACGACGGCCCCGCCGTACGGGGCCGTCAGAAAGGCAACCGGGCCAGGTCTCAGTCGAGCGTTGTCATCCCCTCGCGCTTCGCGTTCACGAGGATGGCCATGTTCCCGGCCGGGTGACGGTTCTCGTACATCAACTGGTGGGCCGCGCCGATGTCGGTGAACGGGAACACCTCGGACAGGCAGGGGTCGACTTCCTTGTTCGCGACCATGTCGTTGAGGGCGGCGCACTGTTCGACATTGGCGAAGTGTGAGCCCTGGAGGCGCTTCTGGCGCATCCACAGGTAGCGCAGGTCGACGTCCGCGTTGTAGCCACTGGTGCCGGCGCAGATCACGACCATGCCGCCGTTGTCCGCCATGAAGACGGAGGTCGGGACGGTCGACTCGCCTGGGTGCTCGAAGACAATCTTCGGGCCGCGCCGCTCACCGAGGACTTCCCAGAACTTGGCGCCGAAGGCGCGCGCGCCCTTCATCCACTCGCCGAAGGCGGCGGCGTCATCGAGGTCGGGCAGACGCCCCCAGTGCGTGAACGCGGGGTCCTTCCGGTTGATGACGCCCTTCGCGCCCAGCTGGTAGCAGAACTCGAACTTGTTCTCCTCGGACACGACTGCGATCGGGATGCCGCCCTTTGCCTTCGTGATCTGGATCGCCATCGTGCCGAGGCCACCCGTGCCGCCCCAGATCAGCACCGGGTCGCCGGGCTGCACGGTGTTCGGCGACCAGCCCATCAGCATCCGGTACGCGGTCGCGCCGACGAGCATGTAGGCGCCTGCGGCCTCCCAACTCAGGTGCTTCGGCTTCGGGAAGCACTGGTAGTGGTCGACGAGCGTGAACTGCGCGAACGAGCCCCAGTTGTTCTCGTAACCCCAGACCCGGTTCGAGGCGGACATGATCGGATCGCCGCCCGCCTTGATGTCGGGCGCGTCCTCGTCCCACTGCCCGCATGAGAGGACGACCTCGTCCCCGACCTTCACGTTCTTGACCTCGGAGCCGGTCGCCCAGACGACGCCGGAGGCGTCCGAACCCCCGATGTGGAAGTCCTCGGTCTCGCCGCGCTTCTGGCGCGCGCCGATCACGTCCACGGGGAAGCCGAGGGCGGCCCAGACGTTGTTGTAGTTGACGCCGGCGGCCATCACCCAGACCAGCACCTGCTTCGGGCCGACGTTCGGGACGTCCACGACCTCGACCTCGAAGGCCTTATCGGGCTTCCCGAAGCGCGAGGCGCGGATGAGCGAGGCGTGCATCTGCTTCGGCACGTACCCCAACGGGGGCGTCTCGCCGATGGCGTACAGGTCCTTTTCGACAGGCATGGAACTCCCCTTCGCACGGTCCCGCATACGGCCGGGTCGAAGGGTGATGCTAGCACCCGCGGGCGGAGGTCTGGGTTGCGGACGCCTCAGGGCTCCAGGCTCTCGATGACCAGCGCCATACGCCGCTCGAGGCGTTCGGCGGCGTCCGGGTCCTCGATCCGGCGGCCGTCCTCGCGCCGGATGTAGAAGGCGTCCACGACCTCTGACCCGATGGTGTCCACCTTCGCCAGGTGGATATCGATGCGCTGCTCGTGGAGCGCCTTCGTGATGCCGTAGAGCAGGCCTCGCCGGTCGGCGGCGGAGATCTCCAGGACGGTGAACTCTCTCGAGGCGGTGTTGTTCACGTTCACCGTGGTCCGGACGTCCGCGAGCGGTCGCGCCGGGTATGACCGGCGCACCTCTGCCAGTCGCTCCTCGATGTCGAAGGTGCCCTCGATGGCGGCAGGGACGGCGGCGAGGATCCGCCCCCAGCGGCGGTCGTCGATGCCCACGCCGAGCGTGTCGGAGACGTGCCAGACCTGGATCGCCGTCCCGTCCGAGTGGGTGTGGGCGACGCCGCCGAGGACGTTGGCGTTGTGCCCGGCCAGCGCCCCCGCGACTGCCTGGATGATCCCGGGATGGTCCGGCGTCACGATCGTGAGGCGGTCGATCTCGCCCAGGCGGTCGTGGCGGGCGGCGGTGCCCCCGGCCGCCTCCGCAATCAGCGCGATGTGATCGCCGATCGTCTCGGGCGGGACGGAGATCAGGTAGTCCGCATCCAGCCCGGCGAGGTGGGCGCGGACGACCTCCGCGGGGAACCGCGCTGCCAGCGCCTCCACGATCGACTCCGGGCGCGGCATTGCGGCGTCGGGGGCCCCGGCGGAGAGGACGGCCATTACGCGGACGTAGAGCGAGCGCATCAACTGCGCCTTCCACTGCGACCAGACGTTTGGGCCGGAGGCGGAGGCATCGGCGATCGAGAGCAGATAGAGCAACCGCAGCGTGTTCGCGTCACCAACGCGGCGGGCGGTGTCCAGGATGACCTCCTGGTCGGCGATGTTGCGTCGCGTCGCGACGTTGGGGAGCAGGAGGTGCTCGCGCACGGCCGTCACCAGACGCGCCTCCTCATCCGGGGGAAGGCCGGCCCTCGACGCGACGCGCTCGGCGATCACGGCGCCGGCGGCGGAGTGGTCGCCCGCGTGCCCCTTGCCGATGTCGTGCAGGAGCGCGGCGAGCAACAGTTCGTCGGGCCGCCCGAGTTCGCGCGCGACGGTCGGCGTCTCGCAGTCGAACTGGTCCTCCGTGAGGATGCGGCGCGCCTCGGCGACCGCGCGCGCGGCGTGGACATCCACCGGGTGGATGTGGAACTGGGCTACGTGAGGGCGGGCGCGCAGCACTTCCCATTCCGGGATGAGCGTGTCCAGCCATTCCGAGGGGGGCAGCGGGTCCAGGCCACCGTCGGGGTGTATCTCCCGCAGCGCTGCGCGGAGGCTCGCGAGCGGCGGTTCGGGTGGCGGCGGGCTCACAGGACGCGGCCGGCCGAAGCCGAAGAGGCGTCGCTGGCGGTCGCCGTCCGCGAGCCGCCGGGTGGCCTCGGCATGCACGGTGCGCATCGCGACATAGACCCCGTGCGCCCATTCGAAGCCGTCTTCCTCCAGCCATTCGCCGATCCGGTCGTGCAATTCTGGCGGGTAGAGGTCGGTCGGCCGCTCGGCGAAGGCATGCACGGCGGAGCGCGTGGCGAACAGCCGCTCCTGCGCCTCGATCAGCGAGGGCGGAAGGGGCGGTGGCGGCGTGCCCTCCGCGATCGCGTCGACGGCGTCGAGCCAATGCACCGTGTGGATGTCACGCAGCCCGCCGCGGCCGTTCTTCAGGTCGGCGCAGAGCAACTGCCATGGCTCGCGGGCGACGACCGTCCGGTGGCGCTCCTGCAGCGCGGCGCGCGCCCAGCCTCGATGCTGTTTCACGGCCTTGCGGAGCGCCCCGCGGAACTGCTCGTACAGCGCCGCATTGCCAGTGACCAGGCGGGCGTCGAGCAGGGCGGTGAACGTCTCGATGCTCGCGGCCATCGCCTCTGCCACCTGGGGTACGGTCCGTACCGAATGGCCGACCTTCAGTCCGGCGTCCCAGAGCGGGTAGAGCGTGCGGACCTCCTGCTCGGCCCCGCGCTGGACCAGGAGCATCACGTCCACGTCGCTGTGGCGTTGCTGCTCGCTGCGCCCGTAGCCACCGACCGCGACCACGGCATGGCTCGCGTCCGGGCCGGTCAGTTCCACCAATGCCGCGTCCAGGAGCGCGCTGAGACGGGTGGCCAGCACTCGCCCGGCCTGCGCGCTCGGCCGCGGTGAGAGGTCGGCGCGCAACTGGAGGTAGGCGGAGAGGGCAGGGCCGGGCGCCGGCAGCGTATCGACCATGACGCCCTCCCTCCGGGTTCCACGGTACGTCACGGGCGGGCCCTCGACCGGCCATCGCGTGTGGCCAGCCGGGAAGCCCGCCCGTGACGGGAGACGCAGCCGCTAGACGGCTTCGCGCCCGCGCTCACCCGTCCGGATGCGGACCACATCCTCCACCGGCACGACGAGGATCTTCCCGTCGCCGATCGAGCCCGTACGGGCCGTCGTCTCGATCGTCGAGATCACCGTCGGGGCGAGCGTGTCGTCCACGAGCACCTCGATCCGGATCTTCGGCACCATGTCCACCTCGTACTCGGAGCCGCGGTAGGTCTCCGTGTGGCCGGCCTGGCGTCCGAAGCCCTGGGCGCTCACCGCCGTGAGTCCCGTGACCCCGGCTGCCTTCAGGGCGTCGCGCACCTCGTCCAGCTTGAACGGGGCGATGTAGGCGATAACGAGTTTCATCGGATCTCTCTCCTGTCCTGGGCTGCTGGTCTCGTGCTGGCTCAGTCGGCCATCACGTAGGCCTGCTCCTCGTGGAGCGACAGGTCGAGGCCCTCGCGCTCCGCGGTCTCCGTGACGCGGATCCCGATCGTCATGTCCAACACCTTCGCAATGATGAAGGTGACACCGAACGAGTAGGTGAAGGCGATCACGACCGAGATCGCCTGACGCCCGAACTGCTCCATGCCGCCCGTGGCCAGTTCGTTCACGCCGGCATCCGCAAGGATACCGAGCAGGAGCGCGCCCAGGATGCCACCGACCAGGTGGACGGCGATGACGTCCAGCGAGTCGTCGAACTTGAACATGGTCTTCAAACGCAGCGCGAGGAAGCAGATGATGCCGGCCGCCAGGCCGATGATCACCGCGCCCATCAGGTTCACGAAGCCTGCCGCCGGCGTGATTGCGACCAGCCCGGCCACGGCGCCCGAGGCGAAGCCCAGGGTCGTCGGCTTGCCGTGCATCGTCGCCTCGGCCAGCATCCACGCGGTCGCGGCGACCGCGGCGGCGACGTGCGTGGTCATGAACGCCTGCCCGGCGAGCCCGTTCGAGCCGAGCGCCGAGCCGGAGTTGAACCCGAACCAGCCGAACCACAGCAGCCCGGCGCCGAGGATCGTCAGCGGCAGCGAGTGCGGCCGGATGATCTGCCGGCCCCAGCCGGCACGCGGCCCGAGCACGAGCACCAGCGCGAGTGCCGCGGCGCCGGCGTTGATGTGGACCACGAGGCCGCCCGCGAAGTCCACGGCCTTCACGTCGGTGGCGATGAAGCCACCGCCCCAGACCCAGTGCGCCATGGGGGAGTAGACGACCAGCGACCAGATGACGATGAAGACCACCCACGCGCTGAACTTCATGCGTTCCGCCACGGCGCCGGCGATCAGCGCGGGCGTGATGATGGCGAACATCAACTGGAACATCAGGTAGACGGTGTCAGGGATCGGGTAGGCGCTGAAGACCTCGTTCCCGAGCCCGATGTCCTTCAGCCCGGTGAGTTTGAGGTTGCCGATCAGGCCGCCCGCCTCATTGCCGGAAAATGCGAGCGACGCGCCCACCACGATCCAGAGGATCGTGATCACGCCCATCGCCACGATGTTCATCATCAGCATCGCCAGCATGTTCTTGGCGCGCACCATGCCGCCGTAGAACAGTGCCAGGCCCGGCGTCATCAGCAGGACCAGTGCGGAACTGGTCAGCATCCACGCCGTATCCCCCGAGGTGATCTCCATCGTCCGTCCTTTCGACGAGTCGGGGGACGCGCTTGCCGCGCCCCGCTGAGGACCCTCCCGGGAGGATGCCCGCCGCCGATATCTGGGAGATATCCGGTGTGTTACGGCGATGTTTCTTTCTGTGGGGCGTGCGGAGAGCCTCGCCAGGCACGAGCGCCAGCCTCGATTTCGCCCGTGCGAGGGGTGGCGCGTACAATTCCGGGCACCCCCAGCCGTGACCGCCGGTGACCAGCGACGGAGCGCCGCCATCCCCGCTGCACGCGCCCGTCAGGCCCGCGTCCGCCGCCCCGAGGCCGCCCTCGCACGCCCGTTCCTGAAATGGGCCGGCGGCAAGCAACAGATCGTCCCCGAACTCGTCGCGCGCGCCCCGAGGGCGATCGAGACGTATTACGAGCCGTTCATCGGCGGCGGGGCGATGTTCTTCGCCCTCCTCGCCGACCCCGCCCTCGCCCCCAAGCGCGCCGTCCTCAACGACCTGAACCGCGACTTGATCACCGTTTACGAGGTCGTCCGCGACGATGTCGATGCCCTCGTGGCGCGCCTGGAGGCGCTCCAGGAGCCGTATCTGGCGGCGGACGATGAGGGACGCAGCGCCCAGTTCTACGCCGAGCGGGGGAGGCAGCCGGAGGGGCCCGTGGACCTCGCGGCGCGGTTCATCTTCCTGAACAAGACCTGCTTCAACGGCCTCTACCGCGTGAACCGCCAGGGCGTCTTCAACGTGCCCCACGGGAAGTACCGCGCCCCGCGCATCCTGGACGAGCCGAACCTGCGCGCGGCCTCGGCGGCGCTGGCGGGGGTGCGGCTGACCCACGTCGACTTCGAGGCCGCCCTGGCGGCGCCGAGGCAGGGCGACTTCGTCTACCTCGACCCGCCGTTCGAGCCGCTCTCGGCGACGTCGTCGTTCACCGGGTACACCGAGGGCTCGTTCAGCCGCACGGAGCAGCGCCGGCTGAAGCTGGCGGTCGACGACCTGACGGAGCGAGGCGTCCACGTCATGCTCTCGAACTCGACGCAGGACTACATCCTCGGCCTCTACACCGCCAACCGCGGGCCGTTCGCCGGGAACCGCTACCGCGTCGACAGCACGCCCGCCCGCCGCGCCATCAACTCGCGCGGCGACAAGCGCGGGCCGATCGACGAACTGGTGGTGCTGAACTACCCGCCCGAGGACGAGCGACGCGAACTGCCCTCGGGCGACTAGGTCGCCGGGCTTCCTCACCACGGAAGGCATATCCTTCGGTCGCCCGCCCGACTCGTGATGATGGGGCAGCGATGACCGCCAGCAACTTCCTGATCGTCCTCGCCGCGTTCCTCGCCTCCGCGGTCGAGGCCGTCGAGGCGCTCACGATCATCCTCGCGGTGGGGCTGACGAACGGCTGGCGGACCTCGCTGCTCGGGGTCGCCGCCGCCTCGCTCGCGCTCGCGGTGGTGGTGATCGCGCTCGGCCCGGCGCTGGTGCAGGTCGTGCCGCTCGGGGGGCTCCAGACGCTGATCGGCGTGTTGCTGCTGATCTTCGGGATGCAGTGGGTGCGCAAGGCGATCCTGCGCGCCACCGGCCGCAAGGCGATGCACGACGAGGCGGCGATCTTCGCCCGCGAGGTCGCCGAGTTGAGGCGCGGCCCCGGCGTCGGCCCCGACCTCGACTGGGCCGGCTTCGTGGTCTCCTTCAAGGGCGTCTTCCTGGAGGGCCTCGAGGTGGCGTTCATCGTGCTCACCTTCGGCGCGAACCGGGACGGCGCGTTCGCCCTCAGCGCGCTCGGCGCGGTGCTGGCGATCGCGGTGGTGAGCACCATCGGCGCGGTCGTCCACCGGCCGCTGACGCGCGTGCCGGAAAACACGATCAAGTTCGTCGTCGGCGTGATGCTGGTGGCCTTCGGCACCTTCTGGGGCGGCGAGGGCATCGGCGTCGACTGGACGCTCGGCGACTGGATGATCCCGCTGCTCGCGGGCCTGTACGGCGTCGTCGCGTTCGCCTTCGTCGCCGCGCTCAAGCGAGGCGCTCCCACGCGCACGGCCGCAAGGAGCGTCGCCTCATGAAATACGTCGTGGGCTTCGGCAAATTCTGGTACGACTTCATCGTCGGCGACTCGGCCGTCCTCGCGGTCGGCGGCGCAGCCGTCCTCATCGTCGGCGCGCTGCTCGCCCGCGGCGGCGCCTCTGGTCTCGCCCAGTTGGCGCTGCCGGCGTTGGTGGTGGGGACGCTGGCGCTCAGCCTGCGCGGGACGCGTTAGCGAGCGAGAAGGTCGAGCGGCACATCTTCCCGCCGCAGATGACGTCAGATCAGGCAGGCTTGCAAGGATCGCGGATGTCGGACGGACACGATTCGAAGAGGAGCAAGGCGACACTGCGGGCGTTCGTCGACGAGGCTATCGAGCTACGTCGCGAGCAGGAACCCCATGTCTTTTCACCCCTCGGAGCCCAGATCCCGTACGCATGGGCGCACCTTCAACGCTGGTATCGAGGTCGATACACCCGATTTGAAGACGCGCA
>SCTU01000028.1 GCA_004297315.1 Dehalococcoidia bacterium
AGGCGGAGGGCGATCTTCCGTCCAATCCCGCGTGAGCCGCCAAGGATGACGGCGCGCTTGCCTCGGAGACTGGGGTAGAGCGGACCGGTGGCAGAGACCTCGGGTGCTGGCATGGTGCGGATGGTAGCGCGCGGGGTGGGCGGCTACCGCTTCTCTGCCATCGAGACGGTATGCAGGCGCCCCTGCTTCACCTTCTCGTAGTTGCCGAAGAGTTCCTCGAACATCCGCTCGATGAACCGCCGCAGCGCCGTCGTGGTGACGACGTAGAACCGCCCGCCCGGCTTCAGATGGGCATGGGCGTCGGCGAGGATCAGCATCAGCATCTCGTTCCCGGCCTTCGCCGGGAGGTTCGCCGTGGCGACGTCGAAGAGCCGGTCCCCCGGGACCGCGCTGAGGCCGTTCGAGAGCATCGCGGTGACGTTCGTGAGCCGGTTCGCCTCGGCGTTCCGGCGCGCACGCTCGACGGCGACGAAGTCCTTGTCGAGCAGCCACGTCTCGCCCCGCGGCGCCATCGCGGCGAGGACGAGGCCGATCGCACCGTAACCGCAGCCAAGATCGACGGCGTCCGCGTCCTCGGCGGCTTCGACGTGCTCAATCAGCAGCGCCGAGCCAAGGTCGACCTCGCGGGGGGAGAAGAGGCCCCACGCCGTAGTGAACTGGAACTCACGTCCGCGCAGCGTGGCGCGGAACTGCGGGTCGCGCCGGTAGCCCTCGATCTCGGCGGCGAGCGAGGGGGCAGCCTCCGGTGCGGGACGTCGAGGGGTCACGTGCGCCTCCTGCGAGGCCCACGCTACCCCGTGCGGCGTACCCGCGCACGGGCGACGAAAACGGCGGCGGCCATACCGATCAGCGCGACCAAGACGGTGATCGAGGCAACGCTTCCGCCCTCGGCACCCGCGTTGCCGGTCTTCGCGGGAAGTGGCCCGCCCCCGACTCCGCCCGCCAGCGGCGGCCGGGCCTGGGAGCCTTCGGCGGCGAGCAGCGTCGAGGTCTGACGCATCGGGCTCGGGTAGGCCGGGGCCGGGCCACCCTGCGTCCAGACGAAGATCTGCGCCTCGGCGGCGTTGGTGGTGGTCGTGCAGGGCGCGACCGTGGCGCCGAGGAGGTCGCGCCACGCCTGCACGAACGCCGTGCCGATGCTCTCGGCCGACTTGTCGAGCGGCGCGTTCGGTGCGACTCCCGCCGAAGCCGGAGCGATCCAGATCCTGCACGCACCGATCACCTTGAGCGGAGGCGGCTGATTGAGGCTGCCGGGACGGGCGCGCATGCCGGCCGCCTCCATGAGCAATGCGGCGTCGCCGGGACGGATGCCGCGTCGCAAGTCTGGCGATGCCGGCAGGACGGGCGTGCCCTGAGTCGTACCGATGGTGGGTGCCATCGTCCAGGCGAGGGCCATCGCGACGCGCGTGTCAAAGAACGGGAACTCCGGCGCGAAGTTCCACACGATGTCCCCCGTCTGCGGGTCTCGCAGTCCGGGGGGCGGAGTGGCGGGCGGCGGAGTCGGCGGTATCGGCGGCGTTTGCGCCTGCACCGGCGACCCAACGAGTGCGAGCCCGATCACGATGACAACCGCGGCGAGACAGACCGACGGACGCATGGGGACTCCTCGCGTGCTGGTCAGCCCTCCTGAGTCGGAAGGGCGCGGAGCGCCTCGACCTGTGCGATGTGGCTCCGCTCGTGGATCGCCACCCACTTGAGGATGCCGCGCGCCGTGAGCGCCCGCCCGTTGAGGCCCTCGAATTCACGGTTGAGCGTCGCGTCGTCCAGATGCGAGGCCAACACGACGAGTGTGCGGCGGGACTGGACCAGCCATTCGCGCAGCAGGTCCGGGGTGTTCATGTAGGCGGGCCGCTGCGTCGGTTCGTTCTTCGGCAGGGGCCGGCCCTCGGACGCGGCCAGGATCGTGCGGCGCTGGTAGTCATCGTACTGGCCGAGGTGCCAGCAGACGTCGCGGATCGGCCAGCGCTCTTCGCCTTCGGTCACGTCGCCCGGGGGACGCCGCTCGAACTGCTCCTGCGTGACGTCCTCAAGCGCGGCGAGGAAGTCCGCGCGCACGGCTTCAAGCCCTGAGGTGAGGTCATCGATGAGCGCCACGCGCATACGATAGGGCCATGGCCAAGCCGGAGGCACCGCTGCTCGGACGGATCGCGCTCGTGACGGGCGCGGCCGGACGCGGCGTCGGCCACGCAACTGCGCTCGCGCTCGCGCGCGACGGCGCCGACGTTCTGGTGAATACGCACCGGAGCGGCGAGGCCGCCGAAGCCGTCGCCGAGGAAGTGCGCAGCCTCGGGCGGCGCGCCCTCGCGGTGGCCGCCGATGTCAGCGTCCCTGCCGACGTCGACCGGTTGCTCGCGACGGCGCGCGAGGCGCTGGGCGCGCCCTCGATCCTCGTCGTCTCCGCAGGGGCGCTCTGGAAGCCACGCACGCTCGACGCCATCCCGCCCGACGACTGGCGGCTCGCCCTCGGCGAGGAGATCGACTCGCTCTACCTGCTCGCGCGCGCCTGCCTCCCCGCGATGCGTGCCGCCGGCTGGGGCCGCATCGTCACCGTGGCCGGCTTCGACACGGAGGACTGGCGCGTGCCCGCCGAGGACGGCCCGATCGACTACGCCCTCGGGAAGGCCGGGCGCCACTGGCTGATCCGCACGCTCGCGCGGCAGGAGGCGCGCCACGGGGTCACGGTGAACGGCGTGGCCCCCGGCCCGATCACGCGCGTCCCGCCCGACGCGCTGCTCGACGCGCTCCGCGGCGCGCACCCGCTCGACGCATACCGCCGGCCGACGCAGGTCGATGTGGCCGAGGCGATCGCCTGGCTGGTCGCCCAGCCGGCCGTGAACGGCACGGTCGTGAGTCTGCCCGGCCCGGAGCCCGGCGCGGTCGAGGCGTAACCCGCGGGTCAGTCCTCGACGAGCTTCTTCAGCAGCGCCTTCAGCCGGGGAGAGCGCGCGATCTCGCGACGCAGGTCGGCGACCTCACGCTCGTTCACGATCAAGGGGCGCTGCTCCATGCGCCCTTCCTCGTCGAAGGCGGCGAAACGGATCGCCGTCTGCCCCTTCTTCTCGCCGAGTTCGTACTTAAGCAATTGGAACGCTGGCTGGTGCAGGCCGCCCTCGATGTGCGCTTCTTCGGTGATCTGGCCCGATCCCCAGGGGAGGTTGAACGCACGGGGGACGCGACGGTCGGGCATGGGGCCACCTCCGGGGGGCGCGGCCGGATGGGCGCGCCGCGTGAGGCTGATCATACCCCGCGTCCGAGACGCCCCGGCCGCTATCGCTTCGGCAGCGCCTCGCGCTCGGCGACCTTCGCGCAGGCGATGGCGAGGCGCCGCGCGGCCTCGCGCAGCTCGCCTTCGGGCACCCAGGAGTAGGCGAGGCGGATGTGGTTGCCGGTGTCCACGCGGTCCGGGAAGAAGCCGTAGCCCGCGGCGGCGACGAGGCCCTCGGCGATCGCCTGCTGCTGCACCTCACCGCCATTCAGCCCGCCGAGGAGGTCGACCCAGAGGAAAAATCCGCCGGTGGGCTTGCGGAAGGTCACGTACGGCTCGCAGAACTCGCGCAGCGCGGCGGCGATCAGGTCCGCCTTGCGCTGGTAGACCGCCCGCACCTTCTTGATGTGCGCGTCCAGCGCCCCGTCCTTCGAGAACTCGAAGAGCATCCGGTGCAGCAGCGGCGAGTTCCCCATCTCAAACCGCATCCGCACCAACTGCTCGATCACGTTCGGTGTCGCGTGGATCCAGCCGACGCGCAGCCCGGTCGCGACGATCTTCGAGAACGTGCCGACGCTGATCACGCCCTCACATTGGGAGAGCGCCGAGAGCGCGGGCGGGTGCTGGACCCCCTCGAAATACAGTTCGCCGTACGCGTCGTCGTCCAGGACGAAGATGCCGTACTTCGCTGCCACGCGGAGCAGCTCGGCGCGCCGGTCGAGCGACATGGTGACGCCCATGGGGTTGTGGAAGTTGCTGATCGTGTAGATGAACTTGATCTTCTTGCCCTGGCGGAGGAGGGATTGGATCAGCGGCTCGAGCTGGTCGACGCGCATGCCGTCGTCGTCCATGCTCACGGTGGCGATCTGGGCCTGGTGTCCGCGGAAGGTGCGCGTGGTGCCGGAGAACGTCGGCGCTTCCGAGATCACGACGTCGCCCGGCTGGATGAACGTCGCGCACACCTGGTCGATCGCTCCGGCCGAGCCATTCGAGAGCATGAACCAGTCCGCGGTCACGGTGAACCCGCGGTCGCGCGTGTAGCGCTCGGCCAGCAGATCGCGAAGCGGCTCGAAGCCATACGCGCCGCCGTAGCGGAGCGGCCCGTCGTCGCGCTCCTCGGTGTCGAGGGCGCGGTCCATCGCCTCCTTCAGCGCCTGCCGCGGCAACGTCTCCGGTGCGGGGATGCCTCCACCGAGGACGATCGGCTCGAGCACCGACTGGATGTTGGTGGTCATGCCCCAGTCGGTCGCGTTGCCCGGGGATACGTTCCGCGCCGCCTCCGAGGCCATCGCCTCGATGTCGCGCTTCGCCCACAGGGCGCGCAGGTCGTCCGCCAGCCGCGTCGTGTCCGTGTCAACGGGACGGAGGTTACGCCGGGCGTTCATGGGGCCTGATCCGTTCCGCTGCGCGGAGAGTGCGGCGGCACAGACGCTGGGGCGTCCGCTGCGACACCGTACCCGACTCGCTGTCCCCGCATCCTATGTCGCGTGTTAGAGCCTTGCAATAATGCGACAACCCGCGGGCCGGACGGATCCCCTACCGGCCGCCCGAGGCGACGAAGGCGACCGCGTCCGCGAAGGCCTCGAGGGCGCGGCGCAGCGTCGCGGGTGGCAGGGCGGAGTAGACGAGGCGGATGCGGTCTTCGCCCCCGCCGTTGGCGTAGTAGCCGGTGCCCGGAGTCACCGCCACGCCTCGCTCGGCCGCGGCCCGCACCACCGCTTTGGCGTCGAGGCCGGGGGCCAGTTGAAGCCAGTG
>SCTU01000029.1 GCA_004297315.1 Dehalococcoidia bacterium
CCGCGGAGATCGAGGTCCCGTTGATCCTCGGCGGCAGCGGTTTCGCGCGATAGCGAGGCCCCAGGGCAAACGAGAGGGGGCGGCCTCTCGACCGCCCCCCAACGCTGACTCTGCCTCCCAGCAGGGATGGGGAGGCGCTACTTGCCGCCCTTTTCCGCGTAGGAGCAGACGGTGTCCATGACCAGCCGGGTCACGGTGTACGGGTCCATGTTCGCGTTCGGGCGGCGGTCCTCCGCGTAGCCCTTCTTGTCGACCGCGACCTGCCACGGGATGCGCACCGAGGCCGCGCGGTTCGAGACGCCCCACGAGAACTTGTTCCACGGGGCGGTCTCGTGACGGCCGGTCAGCCGTCGCTCGATGCCATAGCCGTAGTTCTTGACGTGGAGTTCCCACTTCTCGGCCAGCGCACGGCACGCCTGCTCGATGGGCGGGTAGGACTCCCGCATCTGCTTCGTCGAGAAGTTGGTGTGGGCGCCGGCGCCGTTCCAGTCGCCCTCGATCGGCTTGGGGTTCAGAGTGGCGGAGACGCCGAAGTCTTCCGCGATGCGGTAGAGAAGCCAGCGGGCAAGCCACATCTGGTCGGAACACTCCAGCGCGTTCGCCGGCCCGATCTGGAACTCCCACTGCGCGGGCATGACCTCAGCGTTGGTGCCGGCGATCATCAAACCCGCGGCGATGCAGGCGTCTGAGTGTGCCTCGACAATTTCGCGGCCGAAGATCTCGTCCGCGCCCACGCCGCAGTAGTAGCCGAACTGCGGAGCGGGGAACCCGTTGTCCGGCCAGCCCAGCGGCTTGATGCCGTCGAAGAACGTGTACTCCTGCTCGATGCCGAACCACATGTCGTACTTCGCGAATTTCTTCTGCGTGGTCGCCAGCGAGGCGCGCTTGTTCGTGGGGTGCGGCTTCATCGTGGTGAGCAACACTTCACACAGCACGAGCTTGTTCGCGCCGCCCCGGATCGGGTCCGGCACGATCTTCACGGGGTTGAGCACGCAGTCGCTGTTCTCGCCCGTCGCCTGGTTCGTGCTCGATCCGTCGAAGCCCCAGGTACCCGGCTCATCGCCGTCGGCGACCACCTTCGTCTTGGATCGCAATTTCTGAGTGGGTTCCGCACCGTCAATCCAGATGTATTCAGCCTTGTACGCCATCTCGGTCCTTCCGAAGTCAGGCCCGAGGCCGGGCCACCCCTGCGTGGGACGGGGAGTCCCCGCCAATGCATGCGGCAGATTATGCCCGCGCTGTTTCAGCAGTATTTCAGGCATTTGGCGCTGGCAGAACCGCCTGTCCTGCCGCCGTTTGCCCGTCGTCCGCCGTCCGGCCAGACTAAGGCGAGGACTGAGGTTACGCGATGCGCCTGCCGATGCCTGTGCTGATTGCACTCCTCGCCGTCGCCTGCGCCACGCTCTTCGGACTCGGCACGTGGCAGGTCCGACGCCACCAGTGGAAGCAGGAACTCGTCGCCGAGCGTTCCGCTCGGCTTGTCGCCCCGCCGCTCGACGCGGCGCAGGCACTCGGCCTCCCCGCCGTCGAGGTGGCCTGGCACCGCGTCCACCTGGTCGGGACGTGGAAGCACGACGGGAGCGTGGTGCTGGCGAACCGGGTCCGGTACGGCCTGAAGGGCGAGGAACTGGTGACGCCGCTGCTCCCGGACGCTGGTGGTCCGGCCATCCTCGTAAACCGCGGGTGGTACCCCGCAAGCGAGCGAGACCGCGTCCGCGCCGCGCTCGACACCGAATTCCGCGCGGACATCGAGGGGCTGGGGGTGGATGCGTCAGGCCGCACGGCTCGGCGCACGCCTCAGGGGACGTGGACCGGCCTGGCGCCTGAATCGATGGCGGAAGCGGTGGGCGTGCCGCTCCGGCCGTGGGCCGTGATCCAGGGGACCGCCGTGTCCGACGACACTCGCCCGCCGGCCGATGGCGCGCTGCCGGTGCAGCGTTACTCCCCGTTCGTGAACACGACGCCGCACCTTCAGTACGCCTTGACTTGGTACGGGATCGGCGTCGTGCTCATCGGGGTCGCGGTCGCGAGGCTGGTCGTCGCACCCCGCCGTGCGCAGCACGCGGCCGGGTCACCTGGGTAGGCCCGGGCTATTTTCGGAAGGTGATCTGGAATTCCATCAGGCCTTTGTCGTTGATCGAGAGGACGGTCGATGCGACTGGCTTCTGGATCTTGTAGTCGGCGAGCACGACCTCCAACGAGCCGGCCACGACAACAGTGCCCGCCTGGCGGGCGCCCTCCAGCGGGATGGTGACTCGCCTCGTCACTCCGTGGAGCGTGAAGTCGCCGGTCGCCTCGAACTTCGCCTTCTCGCCCTCGGCGGGCAGCGAGGAGATCGCGATCGGCTGCGACAGCACAAACGTCGTTGTGGGGAACTGCTGCGTCTGCAGACCATTCCGCTGCATGAAGTTGTCGCGGCGCGAGTCGTCGCTCTTCAGGCTCGCCACGGAGACGGTGACCTCCACGGCCGTGATCACCTTGCCTTCGAAGGTCAGGCTGCCGGTGACGTCAGGCGAACGACCGACGGCGGTGTTGCTGCCGATCGTGCGCAACTCCTCCTTGATCCGGTAGCCGGCGAACGTACCGTCGCCTTTCACGACCTGATACGTGCCCGCCAGATCGACCGGGGCGCCGGGGGTGGCCGTTGCGGCTGCGGTACCTGACGCAAGGACGGTCGGACTCGCCGGCGTCACCGGGCTCGGGGAGGATGCGGCAGCCTGCGCGAGGGCGGCGTCGACGGAAGCGGCCTCGGGTGCGTCTCCCCCGAAGAACCAGAAGAGGCCAACCGCCGCCAGGATCGCCGCAATTCCAACCAGCGCCCCGCCGATGATCGCAATCCGCCGCATTCGCAACACCTCTCGCGCGCCACGTCGATTCGCCCAGTGTCTTCGAGGCTCCGCGAGCGGTGTGTGAACGAAGTGCGAACCCGCTTTGAGCCACGCCAATCTCTGACGCCCGCGTCAACCTGCTCCCGCGGCCGACGCGACGACCGCTAGCATGGACGCACTTACAAATGACGCGACGGCGAGGACTGTTACCGTATGGACGCACCGACCCCCACGACCCGCGACGTGCTCACCCAGGACGAGGCGATCGGGCGCGCCGCGCGCGTTTCCGCCGTCGAGTACGACGTCACGCTTGACCTCACGCAGGGCAGCCCCACATATCGAGGCGACCTGACGGTCCGCTTCCGCCTCGCGGACGCCGCTCCGGTCTTCCTCGACTTCACGGGAAAGCGGATCGAGCAGCTCGAGGTGAACGGGAAGGCGGTGGCAGCACCGGATTGGACGGGCCACCGCCTGACCCTCGGCGGCCTCGCCACGCAGAACACCGTCCACGTGGTGTACGAGAACGAGTACGACCACACTGGGGACGGCTTCCACCAGTTCATCGACCCGGAAGACGGCCAGGAGTACCTCTACACCAACTTCGAACCGTATTCCGCGCACCGCCTGATGCCCTGCTTCGACCAGCCCGACCTGAAGGCGACCTACCGCCTGACCGTCTCCGCCCCCGCGGCGTGGCAACTGATCGCGAACAGCCCGGTCGAGTCCACGTCGACCCTGCCCGACGGCCGTGTGCGCACCACGTTCGAGCGGAGCCGGCCCTTCTCGACCTACCTCTTCGCCCTCATTGCCGGGCCGTACGAGGTCTTCCGCGCCCAGCACGGCGAGGTCGCCCTCGGCTTCTTCGCGCGGAAGTCGCTCGCACCGCACGTCGACCAGGACGAGTTGTTCGAGGTGACGAAACAGGGGCTCGACTTCTACGCAAAGTTCTTCGACTACGCATACCCGTTCGGGAAGTACGACCAGGTCTTCGTGCCGGAGTTCAACGCAGGCGCGATGGAGAACGTCGCCGCCGTGACGCACTCGGAGCGCATGGTCTTCCGTGACCCGCCCACCGAGAACGACCGCCTGGGCCGGGCCGAGGTGATCCTGCACGAGATGGCCCACATGTGGTTCGGCGACCTCGTCACCATGAAATGGTGGAACGACCTGTGGCTGAACGAGTCGTTCGCCACCTACATGGCGTACCTCTCGCTGACCGAGGCGACTCGGTTCAAGACCGCGTGGCAGGCGTTCAACTCCGGCATGAAGAACTGGGCCTACCGCCAGGACCAGCTCGTCACCACGCACCCGATCTCCGGCGTCGTGGCCGACACGGAGCAGACCTTCCTCAACTTCGACGGGATCACCTACGGGAAGGGCGCGGCCGTCATCAAGCAGTTGGTCGCAGCGATGGGGATGGATGGCTTCCGCGCGGGGATGCGCGGCTACTTCAAGCAGCACGAGTACGGCAACACCACGCTCTCCCAGTGGCTGGATGCCCTCGGGCAGGGCGTGGGGCGCGACCTCCACGGCTGGGCGCGGGCCTGGCTGGAGACGCCGTCGTTGAACACGATCGCGGCCGACCTCGAGACGGACGGCGAGCGGATCAGCGCCCTCGCGCTCCGTCAGAGCGCCCCCGCCGCCTACCCCACATTGCGCCCACACCACGTCGAAGTTGCGCTCGTGCGCGATGACGGCGGCCACATCGTGATCGATTCGGTGCCGGGCGACATCGAGGGCGAACGCGCTGAGGTGGCGGGCGCGGTCGGGAAGCCCGCCCCCGCCTTCGTCTTCCCGAACCACAACGACCATGCGTTCGCGAAGATCGCGCTTGACGCGCGGTCGCTCGACTTCGTGCGGTCGAGCCTCGAGCGCATCGAGGACCCACTGCTGCGGCAGTTGATCTGGCAGACGCTGTGGAACATGGTGCGAGACCAGCAGTTGAAGTCCACCGACTACCTGGAACTCGCCGGCCCGAAGGTCACGATGGAGCACGACCACGAGCTGGTCGAGACGATCCTGTCGCAGATGACGGCGACCCTCGCGAGGTACGTCCCGGAGGGACAGAAGCAGCAGGCCGGGCACCGGCTGTTTGGGCTGTGCCTGGACGCGCTCCAGCGCACGACGGACGCCGACCTCCGGATCATTTGGGCACGGAACCTGATTGGCGTCGCGATCACCCCGGCGGACATCCGCCACTGCGGCGACCTCGCCGACGGCAAGGTGGAGATCACCGGCCTCACCATCGATCAGGAGATGCGCTGGAGCATCGCGGCGCGTTACGTCGCCTACGGCATCGAGGGCGCGGCGGAGCGCGTGGCCGACGAACGGCGTCGCGACCCCTCCGACCGAGGGCAGCGAGCGCTGCTCCGTTGCGAGGTCTCCGCGCCGGACGCGGCCGTGAAACAGGCAGCCTGGGAGCGCTTCCAGACCGGGCCGTCCGCCTATGGGTCGCTGCACCTGACGGGCGCTGCCATGGGCGGCTTCCACTATTGGTCGCAGGCCGCCCTGCTCAAGCCCTACGTGGAGCGGTACTTCGAGGCGCTGCCCGGAATCTTCGAGCGCGAGGAGCGCGAGTTCTCCGGCACCTACTTCTCGAACCTCTGGCCCTCGTACCTCGTCGACCGTCCAACGCTGGAGCGCGCCCAGCGACTGCTCGCGGCCACGCCCGAGTCGTCGACGCTGCTCCGCCGCTCGCTCCGGGAGGCGATCGACGACCTCGAGCGGGCGGTGAAGTGCCGGGAGTTCGCCGCGTCCTGAGGCGGGAAAGGTCGTAAGGGCGACCGCGGGTAGACTGGCGTCCTCGCCGCGGCGACGCCCTCGGGCGCGCCGACCTGACGGGGGCCGGGTTGAAGCGTCCGTGGTTTCACGGGTGGTGGATCGTGATCGCCGGAGCGGCGATCCAGTTCGTGATGTCCGCCCTGATGCTCCAGTCCTTTGGCTTCTATGCCGCCGCGCTCGTGAAGGAGTTCGGCTGGAGCCGCGGGACGGTGGGCGCCGCCTTCTCGTTCGCACGGGTCGAGGGCCCCCTCGGGCCGCCGCAGGGCTGGATGGTCTCGCATTTCGGCGCACGCCTCGTCCTGCAGATCGGCGTGGTCATCCTCGCGGGCGGCTTCTTCCTCTTCGCCGTCATCGACTCCCTGTGGCAGTTCTTCGTGTTCTACATCGTGATGTCGGTCGGGGCGACGCTGGGCGGCTTCCCGACGATCACGATCGCCACGGTGTCGTGGTTCGACCGGTTCCGTTCGACGGCGCTCGGAGTGTCCGCAGTCGGCTTCGCGCTGGGCGGCATCACCGCCTCCTCTGCTGTCGCGTACGCCATCGTCGAGTTCGGGTGGCGCGAGACTTCGATGGTCTCCGGTGTCCTCACGCTCGTCCTTGGCCTCCCGCTCACCTTCCTGTTCCACAACCGTCCGGAGGACATCGGGCAGCACGTGGACGGCATCTCCCCGGAGGAGCGCGAGGCGTACCGCGCCGCCCAGCCGGCACGTGCGTTCAGCACGGACGTGGACTACACCCTCGGGGAGGCGATGCGGACGCGGGCATTCTGGACCATCTCGCTGGGGCACGCCTCGGCGCTGCTCGTCGTGACCGCCGTGCAGGTCCACCTCGTCCTGCATCTGACGAATTCGCTGGGCTACTCAGACGGCGCAGCCCGCTGGATCCTCACCTCGATGATCGCGATGCAGGCGGTCGGCCAGGTCGCGGGCGGGATGCTCGGCGACTGGGTCAGCAAACGGTTGATCGTGATCGCCTGCATGGGGATGCACGCGGTCGGGCTGCTGCTGATTGCCTGGGCGGGCGGGAACCTGCTGGCAGTGGTCGGGTTCAGCGTGCTGCACGGCATTGCCTGGGGCACGCGCGGCCCGATGATGCAGGCGATCCGCGCCGACTACTTCGGACGCACGCACTTCGGCGCGATCTCGGGCTGGTCGACGGCAATCACGACGATCGGGCCTCTGCTCGGGCCGATCATCGCCGGGGTCCTCTACGACTGGACGGACTCGTACCGCCTGGGCTTCACGGTCGTGGCGCTGATGGCCGCCGCCGGCTCGATCTTCTTCGTGCTCTCCACGCGGCCGGCGCCGCCGCAGCGGGCGGCGGCCGAGACGGCCGTCACGAGCGCGGCCGGCGCATAGCCTCCAGCGTCTGGCGCACGGGACGCACGACCTTCACGCTGACGCCCAGCGCCGCCGCGATCTGTTCGTCCGAGGCCCCCACGAGGATCGCGGCGCGGATCCGCTGCTCGGCGTCCGGTGGCAGGTTCACCTCGTCCCTCCTCGGATCGAAGAGGCCCCGACGCGCGGGGCCTCCCGATGGCTCGTGGCGCCTCGACTAGTTGGCGAGCAACTGCCGGAGCACGTACTGCAGGATGCCGCCGTGGCGGTAGTACTCCACCTCCACGGGGGTGTCGATGCGGCAGCGGGTAACGAACGAGCGCTCGCTACCGTCCTCCGCGATCGCGCGCACGTTGATCATCTGCCGCGGGGCGAGCCCGGCGGACATGCCCGTGATGTCGAATCGCTCGCGTCCGGTGAGCCCGAGCGTCGCCGGCGTCTGCCCGGGCGCGAACTCGAGCGGCAGGATGCCCATCCCGACGAGGTTCGAGCGGTGGATGCGCTCGAACGACTGCGCGATCACGGCGCGGACGCCCTGGAGCAGCGGACCCTTTGCGGCCCAGTCGCGTGAGGAGCCGGTGCCGTACTCCTTGCCCGCGATGATGATCAGCGGGATGCCTTCCTGCTGGTACCGCTCGGCGGCGTCCCAGATGGTCATCTCCGTGCCGTCTGGCTGATGCGCCGTCAGGTTGCCCTCGCGGCCGACGAGCGCGTTCTTGATCCGCACGTTCGCGAACGTGCCACGCATCATCACCTCATGGTTGCCGCGGCGCGACCCGTACTGGTTGTAGTCCTTCTGCGCCACCTCGTTCTGGTCGAGGTACTTCGCGGCCGGGGAGCCCTTCGCGATGCCGCCGGCGGGCGAAATGTGATCGGTGGTGACAGAGTCACCGAGGACCGCAAGCACGCGCGCCTCGACGATGTCGGCCACAGGCTTCGGCTCGCGAGGGAGGTTGTCGAAGAACGGTGGGCGGCGGACGTAGGTCGACTTCTCGTCCCAGGCGAAGCGCTCACCGCTCGGCGCCTGCACACCCTGCCAACGCTCGTCGCCCTTGAAGACGTCCGAGTACTCGCGGCGGAACATCTCCTGACGCACGGACTTCTGGATGGTGCTCAGCACCTCCGCCTGCGTGGGCCAGATGTCGCGCAGGAAGACCGGCTTGCCGTCCTTGCCGGTGCCCAGCGGCTCCGCGTAGACGTCGATGTCGGTCGTCCCCGCCAGCGCGTACGCGACGACAAGCGGCGGCGACGCGAGGTAGTTCGAGCGCACCTTGTTGTGGACGCGCGCCTCGAAGTTGCGGTTGCCCGAGAGCACCGCCGCGACCGCGAGGTTGCCGGAGTCGACCGCGGCCTCGATCTCCGTGGGGAGCGGGCCGGAGTTCCCGATGCAGGTTGTGCACCCGTAGCCGACGAGCTCGAAGCCGAGTTGGTCGAGGTACGACGTGAGGCCAGCGTCGTTGAGGTATTCGGTCACGACCTTGGAGCCGGGCGCCAGGCTGGTCTTCACCCAGGGCTTCACGGTCAACCCGGCCTCGACGGCCTTCTTCGCGAGCAGGCCCGCGCCCACCATGACCTCGGGGTTTGAGGTGTTGGTGCAGGAGGTGATCGCGGCGATCACGACGGAGCCGTTCTGCACGCTGTAGTTCGAGCCGTGCACGGCCACCGGCGTGGGGGAGGCGCCGTCTTTCACCCACGCGTCGATCTCCGTGCGGGCGGCAGCCTTTGCCGTGCGGAGAGTGATGCGGTCCTGCGGGCGTTTCGGGCCGGCCATCGCCGGCTCGATCGTCGACAGGTCGAGTTCGAGCGTCTCGGAGTACGTCGGGTCGGGCGTCTCGTCGGTGCGGAACAACGACTGCGCCTTGCAGTAGGCCTCGACACGCGCGATCAGTGCCTCGTCGCGGCCGGTGAAGCGCAGGTAGTTCAGCGTCTCCGCGTCCACCGGGAAGAAGCCGACCGTCGCGCCGTACTCCGGGCACATGTTCGCGATCGTCGCCCGCGCGGC
>SCTU01000030.1 GCA_004297315.1 Dehalococcoidia bacterium
TCATTGCTGACTGCCCTCGGGGAGCGTAGGAGACAGGTGAGTAGCCATACGGCGGGGAAGGTCACCGGTGCCGCTCGTACCCGAGGTTGGGGGCGAGCCAGCGTTCGGCCTCCGCGAGGCCCCAGCGCTTGCGGCGCGCGTAGTCCTCGACCTGGTCGCGGTCGATGCGGCCGACGCCAAAGTAGCGGGCGTCCGGGTGCGAGAAGTAGAAGCCGCTGACGGACGCGCCGGGCAGCATCGAGAACGAATCGGTGAGGACGATGCCCGCGTTCGCCTCGGCGTCGAGGAGCGCGAACAGCGTCCCCTTCTCGGTGTGGTCGGGGCAGGCGGGGTAGCCGGGCGCGGGGCGGATGCCGCGGTAGCGCTCCGCGATCAGCGAGTCGTTGTCGAGCGCCTCGTCCGGCGCGTAGCCCCAGAACTCGCGCCGCACGCGCTCGTGCAGCCGCTCCGCGAACGCCTCGGCGAGGCGGTCCGCGAGCGCCTTCACCATGATCGCCGAGTAGTCGTCGTGCTGCGCCTCGAACGCGTGCACACGCTCCTCGACACCCAGGCCCGCCGTCACCGCGAACCCGCCGAAGTAGTCCGGGAGCCCGCTCGCCTTCGGCGCGACGTAGTCCGAGAGCGCGCGGTTCTCCGTGCGGCCCCGGCTGCGTGGTGTCTGCTGGCGCAGCGTGTGCACCGTCGCCAGCACGCGCGTGCGCGTCTCGTCCGAGTACACCTCGATGTCGTCGCCAACGGCGTTCGCCGGCCAGAGGCCGATCACGCCGCGCGCCGTCAGCCAGCGCTCGTCCACGATCTGCCTCAGCATCCGCTGCGCGTCCTCGAACAGCGGGCGCGCGGAGGGGCCCACGGTCGGGTCGTCGAGGATCTTCGGGTACGAGCCGGTGAGTTCCCAGGTCTGGAAGAACGGCGTCCAGTCGAGGCGCTCGACGAGTTCGGCGAGCGGGTAGTCCTCAAACACCGTGACGCCGAGGCGGTGCGGGACGGGCGGCGTGTAGCCCTCCCAGCGCACGGGCGCGGGATGCGCGCGCGCCTCCTCGATCGGCGTGCGGTCGGCGACCTCCTGGCGGCCGAGGTGTTCCGCGCGCACGGCGTCGTACTCCGCGCGCACCTCGGCGGCGTAGGGCGCCGACTGCGTCTCGGAGAGCAGCCGCGAGACGACGCTGACGGCGCGCGAGGCGTCCGGGACGTAGACGAGCGGCCCGCTGTAGTGCGGCGCGATCTTCACGGCGGTGTGCGCGCGGCTTGTCGTCGCGCCGCCGATCAGCAGCGGGCGCGTGAAGCCCTGCCGCTCCATCTCGCTCGCGACGTACGCCATCTCCTCCAGGCTCGGCGTGATCAGCCCGGAGAGGCCGATCGCGTCCGCGCCCACCTCGATCGCCTTGTCGAGGATCTTCTGCGCGGGCACCATCACGCCGAGGTCGATGACTTCGTAGTTGTTGCAGGCGAGCACGACGCCCACGATGTTCTTGCCGATGTCGTGGACGTCGCCCTTCACGGTCGCCATCACGATCGTGCCGTTGGTGCGGCTGCCGCCCTCGGCCTTCAGCGCGTTGATGAACGGCTCGAGGTGCGCGACCGCCTTCTTCATCACGCGCGCGCTCTTCACGACCTGCGGCAGGAACATCTTCCCAGCGCCGAAGAGGTCGCCGACGACGTTCATCCCGTCCATCAGCGGCCCCTCGATCACGTCGAGCGGCTGGACGGCGCCCTGCCGCGCCTCCTCGACGTCCTCGACGATGAACTCGTCGACGCCGTGGACGAGGGCGTACGTGATCCGTTCGCCGACGGGCGCGTGCCGCCACTCGAGGTCGACCGTGACCTCCTCGCGTGTCCCGCCCCTGTAGCGGCCGGCAATTTCCAACAGCCGCTCAGTGGCGTCGGGCCGGCGGTTGAGGATCACGTCCTCCACGCGCACGCGGAGGTCCTCGGGGACATCGTCATACACGGGCAGCGCACCGGCGTTCACGATCGCCATGTCCATGCCGGCGGCGATCGCGTGGTAGAGGAAGACGGCGTGCATCGCCTCGCGCACGGCGTCGTTGCCGCGGAAGGCGAACGAGACGTTCGAGACGCCGCCCGAGACCTTCGCGTACGGGAGGCGCGCCTTGATTGCGCGCGTCGCGTCGAAGAACGCGAGCGCGTAGCCGTTGTGCTCCTCGATCCCCGTCGCGACGGCGAAGATGTTGGGGTCGAAGATGATTTCCTCGGGCGGGAACCCGTTCTCGACGAGCAAGCGGTAGGAGCGCTCGCAGATCGCGAACTTCCGCTCCGCCGTGTCCGCCTGGCCCTCCTCGTCGAACGCCATCACGACGGCCGCCGCGCCGTAACGCCGCACGAGGCGCGCCCGCTCGACGAACGCCGCCTCGCCTTCTTTCAGCGAGATCGAGTTCACGATCGCCTTGCCCTGGACGCAGCGCAGCCCGGCCTCGATCACCGACCACTTTGAGGAGTCGACCATGATCGGGACGCGCGCGATGTCCGGCTCGGCCGCGATCAGGTTCAGGAAGCGCGTCATCGCTGCTTCCGAATCGAGCATCCCCTCATCCATGTTGACGTCGATGATCTGCGCGCCGGCCTCGACCTGCTGGCGCGCGACCTCGACCGCCGCGGCGTAGTCGCCAGCGAGGATCAGGCGACGGAAGCGCGCCGAGCCCGTGACGTTGGTGCGCTCGCCGATGTTGACGAAGGAGGCCCGCCGCGCGGCCTCCTCCTCGGACGCGGTGGAGACCATCTAGCCGCCGATCTCCACGGCTTCGAGGCCGGCCAGCCGCAGGGCCGGCTCCACGTGCGGCATCTCGCGCGGCCGCACGCCGCGCACCGCCTCCGCGATCGCTTTCGTGTGCTCCGGCCGGCTGCCGCAGCACGAGCCCACGATGTTGAGCAGCCCGTCGCGCGCCCACGAGCCGAGCTCTGCCGCCATCGACTCCGGGCTTTCGTCGTAGCCGCCGAAGGCATTCGGGAGCCCCGCGTTCGGGTAGGCGGAGACGGGCACGTCGGCGACGCGCGCGAGTTCGGCGACGTATGGCCGCAGTTCCTTCGGCCCGAGTGCGCAGTTCAGCCCGATCGCGAGCGGCCGGACGTGCTTCACGGAGGTCCAGAACGCCTCGGGCGTCTGCCCGGAGAGCGTGCGCCCCGACCGGTCGGTGATCGT
>SCTU01000031.1 GCA_004297315.1 Dehalococcoidia bacterium
CGCGCCCGAGACTGAGGGAAACATGGATCTGAGCCAGGGACTCATACTCGGCCGGGTCCGCGGCATCGCGATCCGTGTGCACTGGTCCTGGCTCTTTGTCCTGGCGCTCCTCTCCTGGTCGCTCGCCAACGGCTACTTCGCCGAGGAGTTCCACTGGGGCCCGCTCCGGCGCTGGGGTTGGGCCTTTGGGTCTGCCCTCTTCTTTTTCACGTCCGTCCTGTTGCACGAACTCTCGCACGCCTTCGTCGCGCAGCACTTCGGGATGCGAGTGCCTTCGATCACGCTATTCATTTTCGGCGGCGTCTCCAACCTCGAGGGCGAGATGAAATCACCGGGGCAGGAATTCAAGGTCGCGATCGCCGGCCCGCTGCTCTCGCTCGCGCTTGGCGTCGTCCTGTCCGCCGCCGGATTCCTCGTGGGGGGCGACGCCGGCAGCGTGATCCTCTACCTGGGCTTCGCAAACGTGACGCTCGGTGTCTTCAACCTGCTCCCGGGGTTCCCGCTGGACGGGGGGCGCGTCTTCCGCTCCGCCGCTTGGGCGAAGACCGGCGACCTGACGAAGGCGACACGCATCGCGTCGGCGCTCGGCACCGGAATCGCCTGGTTAATGATCGGCGCCGGTGCCCTGCTCGTGTTGTCGGGCAACCTCGCCGGAGCCTGGTACGTCCTCATCGGCTACTTTCTGAAGACGGCGTCCGAGTCCGCACTCGGACAGGTGCTGGTCGACAAGGTCCTCGGCCCCCTGACCGTGCGCGACGTCATGCGCGAGCCGCCCGAGCCGGTCGATGAGTCCACCCCGCTGCTGAAGATCATCGATGATCGCGTGGTCTCGCGGGGGGAACACTGCATCCTGCTGTCGCGCGACGGATCGGTCTCGGGCCTGCTGACCGTGACCGACCTCGCACGCGTGCCGCGCGAGGAACTCGACGGCAAGCGCGCGTCCGACGTGATGGTGCCAGCGGAGAAGGTGGTCACCGTCGGCGCCGCCACCTCCGTGAGCGAGGCGATGCGCCTGATGGTGGAGCGCGACCTGCACCAGTTGCCGGTGATCGAGGACGGCCGGCTGCTCGGCATCGTGGGCCGCGGTGACGTCCTCCAGCAGGTAGCGGCCCGGCTGCGCTTCGGCCGCGTGCGGTAGCGCTACTCGCGGGAGAGCGGCTCCAGCCGCGCGAACGACTGCAGCAGTTTCTTCACGCCCTGGTCAGGGAAGGCGACGGTGACCTGCTGGTCCCCCGGCGTCGCGACGCACGCCACGACCACCCCCACGCCGAAGGTGCTGTGCCGCACGCGGTCGCCGGGCGAGAACGAGGGCTGCGCCGCCATCTCCACTTCACGGCGCGCGGCGGCAGCGGCACGCAGGCCGCGAGGCGACATCGTGTCGCCCCGCCGCGCCTCGCCGTTTGGGGTGGTGACGTCCTCTTCCGGGATGTCGGCCAGGAAGCGGGATGCCGGGTGCGCCCGGACGGAGCCGTACATGAAACGGCGGCGCGCCCGCGTGAGGTACAGCCGTTCCTTCGCGCGCGTCATCCCCACGTAGCAGATGCGGCGCTCCTCCTCCATCTGCGTCCGGTCGGGCATCGCCTCGATCGCGCGGAAGTGGGGCAGCAGCCCCTCCTCCATCCCGGCGATGAACACCACGGGGTATTCGAGGCCCTTCGCGGCGTGGAGCGTGATCAGCGTCACGGCGTCGGGCTGCTCGGCGCCGGGGTCGTCGATGTCCGAGACGAGCGCGACCTCTTCGAGGAAGGCCGCCAGCGAAGCCTCGCGTTCGACCTCCTCGTACTGGGCGGCCACCGCGCGCAGTTCCTGCACGTTCTCCCAGCGCGTCTCCGCGTGGTCATTGTCGTGCTTTTCGAGGTACTCCTTGTAGCGGATGCGGGCGAGCACGCGGTCGAGGAGGGCTGCGACAGAAAGGCTCTCCCGCTCGCGCGTGACCGCGTCCATCAGTTCGAGGAAGACCGCGAGCGCCTGGCGCGACCGCTGCGCGAGCCGGGGGACTGCGCTCGACTCGTCGTCGCCGCGCGCCGCGCGGTGGGCGGCAGCGATCGGCGAGATCCCGAGTTCAGCCGCCGCCGCGACGACATCGCCCGCCGTCTTCTCGCCGATGCCGCGTGTGGGGACGTTCACGACGCGGCGGAAGGCGACCGTGTCGTACTCGTTGTGGATCAGGCGCAGGTAGGCGATCAGGTCGCGCACCTCGGCGCGGTCGTAGAAGCGCGTGCCGCCGACGATCCGGTAGCGCACGCCGCGCGCGAGGAACGCCTCCTCGATCGCGCGTGACTGGGCGTTCGTGCGGTACATCACCGCGATGCCGGCCGGCTTCACCTGCCCGCCGCGCACGAGCCGGTTGACCTCCGAGGCGATGAACAGTCCTTCCTCCTCGCTGAAGTCGGCCTCGAACTCGATCACGCGGGAGCCGTCCGGGTTCTCCGTCCACAGCCGCTTCTCCGGGCGGTCCTCGGCGCGCTCGATCACGGCATGGGCGGCGCGCAGGATGTGCCCGGTCGAGCGGTAGTTCTGCTCCAGCAGGACCACGGTGGCGTCCGGGAAGTCCTGCTCGAAGTTGAGGATGTTGCGGATGTCCGCGGCCCGCCAGGAATAGATCGACTGGTCCGGGTCGCCCACCACGGTCAGGTTGCGGTGCCGCCCCGCGAGGACGCGCGCCAGCCGGAACTGCACGAGGTTCGTGTCCTGGAACTCGTCCACGAGCACGTGCAGGTAGCGTTCGGCGTACCGATCGGCGACCTCCGGGAAGCCATCGAACAGTTCGAGCGTGCGGCCGAGCAGGTCGTCGAAGTCGACCGCACCGGCGCGCCGCAGAGCGGCCTCGTACTTCAGGTAGACGCGCGAGATGACTTCCTCGTAGTAGGAGTCCGCCTGGCGCTGGAACTGGTCCGGGCCGCGCTGCTCGTTCTTCGCCTGAGAGATCGCGGAGAGCACCGCGCGAGGCGGGAAGCGCTTCGGGTCGATGTCCAGCTCGGACTCGATGCCCCGCACGAGTGTCATCTGGTCGTCGGTGTCGTAGATCGCGAAGTCACGCGAGAGGCCGATCGGCTCACCGTCGCGGCGGAGGATATGGGCGCAAATCGCGTGGAACGTCCCCATCATCAGCTCGGAGGCGGACGCCCCCAGCAGGCCCTCCACGCGCTCGCGCATCTCGCGGGCGGCCTTGTTCGTGAAGGTGACCGCCATGATCCGCCAGGGCGGGACGTGCTGTGCCTCCACGAGGTATGCGATGCGGTGCGCGATCACGCGCGTCTTCCCCGACCCGGGCCCCGCGAGGATCATCAGGGGGCCGCCGGGCGCCTCCACGGCGCGGCGCTGGGCCTCGTTTAACAAGTTGTGTGGGGCGGGCATCAAGCGATTGTAGGCAGGCGCGGCGTATGGATGCCGCGCCGTCCACACTCCCGTCCACGCTCCGCAAACGCGCCAGGCCTGCCTGCGTGGTAGCCTGCCCGAAGGCGGAGGATGGAGTCCCGATGCTGGACGGCGGTCTGCTGACGAGTGTGCTGGTCGGGTGGCCCGGCGGAAGCCTGGAGTCGGCGATCCGGTTGGTTGCGTTCGTATTCGGCACCTACTTCCTCATCCTCTGGCTCGCCTCGGTCGCCTGGGTATATCGCGACGTCCGGCAGCGGACGGATGATTTGGTGACGCAGTTGGTCGGCATCGCGATCGCGGTCGCCTTCCCGATCGTTGGGCTGCCGGTCTACTTCGTGCTGCGCCCCCGCGAGACCCTGCAGGACTCCTACGATCGGCAACTCGAGGAAAGCGTCATCCTCTCCGAGTTGCACAACCAGAGCGTCTGCCCGAACTGCCGTCGGCCGGCTCAGCCGGACTTCGTCGTCTGTGCGCACTGCGCGACGTCGCTCAAGCAGGCGTGCCAGCAGTGTGGACGGCTGCTCCACGTCCAGTGGCGGCACTGCCCTTACTGCGCCGCGCCGCGTGTCACCGCCCGCGCCCGTCCCGGCATTGAAACCGAGCGTCCTCTTCGCCGAGCCGCCCCGGTGTCCGACCGGGATGAAGAGCCGCGGCCGCGCCCCGCGATGCGCGCCCGGCGCTTCGATGAGCCAGACGACCGCGACTAGGGCGTCCGCTGGTCACGGGAACGAAGAGGCCGCCCAACGGGCGGCCTCCTGTTGAGCAGCCGGCTTCGGAGTTAGCCGAGCGCTTCCTCGATCAGGGCGCGAATCTCGCTGGCCTGCGCGTCGCGCCAGCCCTCCGCGTACTCCCACGTGGCCGTGTTGTACTTTTTGCGCGCATCTTCCCAGGCCGGTGTGTCGCGCTCGACGCCCGCCAGGATCTTGCGCAGCTCCGGCATCTCCGCGTTCGCGCGGTCCGCACGCTCGATCCAGTGGCCGAGGTACTTGTGGTCCCGGTCGTAGAGCACGATCGCCGGGATCGACTCGAACTCACCGTTCTTGAGGAACTCAGACATGATGTCCTTGTTCTCGTCCCGCTTCACATAGCGGACCTCCATGCCGGTGAGTTCGCCGATGCGAGCCATCGTCGGCAGGCCGCGCCAGACATCGGGGCACCAGTCCTCCCCGATCACGAGAGCCTTCACGCCGTGCTTCTCGACCGCGGCCTTGATCGCGGCGATGTCGCCGGCGTCCGGCTTCCACTCGTCGTAGTGGCGCTGGAAGTTCTCCTTGTTCAGCGCGATCGCGTCCATCCACGCCTGGAACGAGTCGTAACTCTTCTTGTAGCGTTCCGGCGTCACCACGGAGTCCGCCTTCGGCGGCTGCGCGCGGCGCGTGATCGTTGAAGTTGCCGTCATCTCTCTTCTGCCTTCCCACCCGTCACCCGGGCGCCTCGAATCTGTCGAGGTCTGCGAACCGACGGAATGCCGTCGAGGCCGAGGGTAACACCGAAGCGCCGGGCGCAGTAGAAGTTACTGCGCCAACCCGGGCGTCGCGCCTGCGGCGGCCCAGACGGCGGCGTGCCCCGCCGGATCCGCCTGCGCCACGTCGCCGTCCGAGGCGCGTGCCGACGCCTCGAGCGCCCGGAACGCCCGGGCGAATCGCTCGGCGGCCGTGCGCAGCGCCTCTTCGGCGTCGGTCCCGCGTTCGCGTGCCAGTCGAACGGCGGCGAAGAGCAGGGCGCCCACGTCCTCCGTTTCGAGGGCGGCGCGCACGGCCTCGTCTGCTGCGACGGGCGCGGGCGCCAGTCCGCCCGTGCCGGCGCGGCCGATCAGCGATTGCGTGCGCTGAAGTGCGGGTGCCGCGAGCGGGATGGAGTCGAGCGCGCCGGCCTGCGGCTTCTCCTCGGATGCGCCGCTGGCCGCCCGTTCGGCGCGCTTGATGCTCTCCCAGCGGTCGAGGAGCGCCTCCATTGTGCCGGCTTCTTCCTCGCCGAACACGTGCGGGTGCCGCCGGACGAACTTCGCGGTTGCGTACTCGAGCACGTCTTCCAGGGTGAACGTCCCGGCCTGCTGCGCCAGCGCCGTCTGCATGAAGATGTGGGCGAGGACGTCGCCGATCTCCTCGCGCAGCCCGTCCGGGTCGCCCCGGTCGATCGCGTCGACCAGTTCGTACGTCTCTTCGAGCAGATAGCGGCGCAGGCTCTCATGAGTCTGCTCGCGGTCCCACGGGCACCCGTCCGGCGCGAACAACCGCTCCATCACGCCTCGCAGCCCGGCGAGGGCGCGCAGGTCCTCCTCGGGCGGCAGCGCCGGGAGCAGCCAGGCCTCCGCGTCGAACGGCAGTGCGGCGACCGCGCATTCCTCGACGCCGCCACCACGCACGACGCGCGCGACGTTCGAGGCCGGATAGCGTCGTCGCAACTCCGGCCGCGCCGCCTCGAACTGCGAGGGCAGCACGAGCAGCGGCCGCTGCGCGTCGAAGGCGGGGTGGGCAGGGTCGAACGCCTGCACGGCGTGCGGTGCAAGGTCGAGCGCCGCGCAGATCGCGTCGAGTGAGGGAGCCTGGGGCATGTGAGCGAGTATAGGCGGAGCGCCTTCGCGAGCCGCCCATACTCGGTCGGCCGCCCACGTCAGTGTTGATGCCCCTCGGGTTTGCCGCCTTCACCCGGTTCGGCGTGTGCCGAGCCCGTCGCCGTTTGGTACAGCCCGTGCGCCCAGACCTGGAGTCCCAGCATCGCCTCGACATACTCCCGGGCCTGTGCAACACCCTCGGACGCGTGCGACGCCAGCGCGGTCGCGTGCGCCAGCCGAGTACACACCTCGCGCTCGACCGTCCCGGCGAGCAGTGTCGCGAGTTCGTCTGGCGAACCGCTGGCGAGGGCGCGCTCGGCGACGGGGATCACCGGCCCGAAGCCGAGCCCGGCCGGTTTCAGCCCGGTGTAGGGGGCGCCTTCGCCAGCCCGGTGGACGCGGACGGCAGTCTCGAAGAAATAGCGGTCCACCACCTCGCGCACCTCGGGGGCCATCCCGCGCGCGCGGACCGCATGCTCGAAGGCCTCGGCCACCTCGGCCTCGCCCTCCTCGTGCACGTAGGGGAGGATGACGCTCACATCGCCCTGCTCCAGCGCACGCTGTGCCGCAAGCACCACCGGGCCATCCATCGAATCGCAGTGAGGAGGCATCGCACCCTCCATCCGTACCAGCCCTTGAATTCGATGCTCGACGCTTGTCGCGCGCGATCACAGAGGCGGACGTCCCCCGATCTGACCGCCGTTCGTCACTCGTGCGCCGTCGCGGTGCAGGGCCGGCACGCCGTTGTCTCCCTATACTCAGGGCATGTCATTCGTGCGCTATCTGACGCAGGGCGTGTTCCTACTCTGCATCCCGATCTTCCTCGTGCTGACGAACGTGCGGATCGCCTCGACCTGGGAGACGACGTACCACTACGCGTTCTCGCAGTACCGCGTCCCGGACGCGACCGGCATCAGCCGGCCCGAATTGGACCGCGCCGCGCACGAGATCGTCGACTACTTCCAGACGGCCGAGTCGGGCACGCTGCTCGACATCCGTGTGAAGCAGGGTTCCGACACCGTCCCGCTCTACAGCGAGCGCGAGGTCCTGCACATGAAGGACGTGCTGGGCCTGATGCGCTTCGTCTTCCGCATCCAGGAGTTCACGTTCATCTACGTGGTCATGTACCTCGCCGGGGTCTACCTCTGGAGTCGCGAACGCTCGCTCCTCCACCTTGCCCGGCTGTCGATGTGGGCGGGGGCCGGGACGGCCGCCATCCTCGGCGTGGCCGCGGTCGCAATGCTCGTCGGGTTCGACTCGATCTTCCTGAAGTTCCACCAGCTGTCGTTCGCGAACGATTTCTGGGCGCTCGACCCCGCGCGTGACCGCCTCGTCCAGATGTTCCCGCAGGGCTTCTGGTTCGACGTCTCGATCGCCGTCGGCGTGGTGACGGCGATCGAGGGCGGCCTCATCTTCCTCGCCGGCTACGGCTTCCTCGCCTGGAACGAGCGCCAGCGCCCCGGCCGCGTGCTTCCGCCTCGTGCGCGTTTGGACGTCACCGGCGCTGGCGAGTAGCCCGGATACGAAGATGCCCGGCACTGCCGGGCATCTTCTTTTCAACGTGGCCGCGCGGGCTTAGAAGTCGAAGTCCTCGTCCCCGCCGTCGAGGAAGTCCTCGGGCTC
>SCTU01000032.1 GCA_004297315.1 Dehalococcoidia bacterium
GAGAAGCCACGGCCGAGGGCCGCAAACACGCGCCGGACATCGGCATCCCAGAGGTACTCAGCGAAACCGGCAGGCGAGACCTCGGACACCACGAGGTAGCCGCCGTCGCGCGCGGCGGGGATGCCGAGGTCCGGCTCAACCGCGGCCGAGAGCTGGTGAAGCGGCGTGTCCGCCGGCACGTGCTGCAACGCCGCCTGCATCAGCGTGCTCTTCCCCGCCCAACGAGGGATCGCCACGAACAGCATCGAGAGGCGTGCCTCGGCGGCCGCGGCGACCGTCGCGGCCATCTCGGGCGAGAGCGTGCGGTTGGCGACGAGGTTGGCGAGCGTGAGCGATGCCATCGTGCGGGGATTGTACCGCCGGCCCGCGCACGCCTCGGCCGTGCGTTACGGGAGGTCGCGTACCCGGGGCATCAGCAACAGACCGTAGATGGAGACGATGACGAGCGCGGCGGCCGTGCTGCCGATCGCCCACTGGATGCCCACCATCTCGGCGAGGATCCCGACGGCGAACGTGCCAAACGAGACGAGGCTGAACTCCATCATGTAGACGCTCATCACGCGGCCCTGAAATTCCGGCTTCGTGTAGGACATGATGAGGATGCTACCGAGCGACATCCGCCCGGCCTGACCGAAGCCGACGGCCAGCATGATCGCAGCCGTCAGCCACAGCGACGTCGAGATGACGAAGCCGACCAGCGCGACGCCGAGGATCAACGCACTGACGAGGAATACCTTCCCCCGCCCTCGGTTCGGCATGGAGGCGACGACGAGGGAGCCCGCGAGGGCCCCGATCCCCGTGGCGCTGATCAGGAAGCCGATCTGCTCGGGGCCGCCGTGCAGGACCTCCTTCACGAAGCCCGCCAGCATCTGCATGTAGGGCATCGACATCAGCACGATGAAGAAGTTGATCCAGAGCAACGCGAGCACGACCGGGTCGCCGCGCATGTAACGGATGCCGTCGCGGATGTCGCTGAGGCCTCGGGCGCCGCTCCCGCCGCCGTGGCCGGCCGCCAGCATCCGAGGCGCCTGGTCGGTCCCTGCTGCCGCGGCGAGCGCACGTTCTTCCTCGATGTCCTCGGCCGTCGGCACGTGCTTCGTGACCGGCGTCAGGCCCGCGACCGCGATGAGGATGAGGACACCCATCAGGTAGTACACACCAGCGGGGCCGATCAGCACGAGCAGGAATCCGCCAAGCGCCGGGACGCCCATGCGGGTGACGTTCAGCCCCGCCATGTTCAGCCCGATCGCGTTTGAGAGCCGTCGAGGTCCGACGATCTCGGGGATCATCGCCTGCCGCGCCGGACCCATGATCGCGAAGACGCCGCCCTGCAGCGCCGAGACGAGCATCAGGTGGGTGAAGGTCAGCATGTCGAGCGTCAGCAGCACGGCGATTCCGAGCGTGCCGAAGGCGTTCACCGCCTGCCCGATCTGCACCACGATCTTCTTCGGCGCCCGGTCCGCGACCACGCCCCCCGGGAAGCCGAGGATGAGCCCCGGGATCGCGCTCGCGAGCGAGATCGCGCCCACCCGTGCGTACGACCCGGTGATGTCGAACACCAGCCATGGGTTCACGAGCATCTGCATGTGCATCGAGGAGAACTGCGCGAGCATCGCGACGAAGAACCAGCGGAACGAGCGGCTGTTCAGCGCCTCGAACGTCCGCACAGACGGCATCCGCGACCGGCGCGCCGGCGCCGCAGCCTCGACCTCCCCCACGGGCGTCGATGCGGCGGGTGCGGGACTCCAGGGCGCGCGCATGGTTCAGGCCTCGTCCGTTAGGCGGACGAATATAGCAGGCGCGGTCGGCAAGGGGCGGAACTCTGCTCGGGCTATGCAGTGATTCGAAGAGGAAGCTCGCTCGCGCGCAGCAGCCGTTCAACCTCGGCAGCACGAGGGATATCGTGCAGGTCGAGTCCGTCCAGCACGCCAATGAATTCCACACCAACGACTTCGCCAGAAGCAGCGAGGTCGACCAAACGTAGATCATCGATGGTACGTGTGTGATCAACGGGCGCTTTGCTGAGCGTCACGTAGAGGCAGTCGGCCACCGGGTCGTAACGGACAGGACCGCGCTCCAGCATGGCTAGCCCTCCCAAACGGTCGTCTTCACCAGTGGGGGACTGGTGCCGACTTCCACGTAGACCTTCAGTGTCCGACCACTGACGTCACCAATGAAGATAACAGCCGCGGGCGAGTTCCTCAGACGAGGTGCGGGGCGGCTGGTGTGGTAGTTGGTGAGCACGAATTCGACTTCGGCTTTGGAGATTCCGCGGAGCGCCATCTGGAGTTCGGCGTGGGGGGCGTATTCGGCCACCTACCCCCCTAGCACCGCGCGCCAGGCGGAGTCGGCGAAGCCGCCGTCGAGGTGGAGCGTCTGGCCGACGAGCATCGGCGCCTCCGACGAGCAGATCCAGGCGACGGCGGCGGCGATGTCCTCGCCGTAGACGTTGCGGCCCGCGGGGACGTGCGGGCGCACCTTCTCGCTCGTGTCGTTGCCCAGCGAGTGCTCGCCCTCGGAGCCTTCCACCCAGCCCGCGGAGACGGCGTTCACGCGGATGCCGCGCGGGGCGAGTTCGACGGCGAGGTACATCGTCAGCGAGGCCAGCGCTCCCTTGGAGACGCCGACCGCGCTGTAGTCGGGCATGTAGTGGAACGCGCCGGGCGAGAGCAGGTTCACGATGCTCCCACCGCCGCGCGCCTCCATCATCGGCACCGCGAGTTGCGAGGCCTGCCAGGGGCCAAACACGTTGACGTCCATGGTGCTGTGCAGATGCTTCGGGCGCTGGTCGATCGCGGGGCGAGGACGTTCGAGGCCGCGCGCGGCGTTGTTCACGAGGATGTCACACCCGCCCCACGCCTCGACCGCCTTGAATACGGCCGCCATCTCCTCGGCCGTGCCAACATCGCCCTGCGCTGTCTGCGACTCGACGCCGAAGGCGCGGCAGTCGAGGGCGGTCTGTTCCGCGGCGGAGGCGGAGCGCGCGTAGTTCACGAAGACGTGGCAGCCCTCGCGCGCGAGACGGAGGGCGATCTTCCGTCCAATCCCGCGTGAGCCGCCAAGGATGACGGCGCGCTTGCCTCG
>SCTU01000033.1 GCA_004297315.1 Dehalococcoidia bacterium
GGACTTCCCCGCGGGCTCGTTCGGGAAGGACGCGCCGGGCGCCCAGTTCCTCGCGCAGATTGCCAAGGCGGACGCCCTCGTCCATGTCGTACGGGCGTTCGAGGACGAATCGGTGCCGCACCCGGACGGCGGCGCGATCAACCCGCACGGCGACATCGAGGCGCTCGACCTCGAGCTCACGTTCTCCGACCTGGCGCTGATCGAGCGACGTCTCCACCGTATCGACGTCGAGGCGCGCTCGATGAAACCAGCCGACCGCACGGCGATGGAGGTGCACCAGGAGTTGTTGCGCCGTATGCAGGCGCACCTCGAGGGTGGCGCGGGGCTGCGGTCGATGACCTTCACCGACATCGAGGACAAGGAACTGCGCGCGTACCAGTTCATCACGCGCCTGCCGGTGCTGCTGGTCGTGAACATCGGCGAGGACGACCTCGCGCGCGCGGCGGAGATCGAGGCTGCGTTCGCAGCGCGCTATGCGGGCAACGGTGTCGCGGTCGCGGCGCTGTGCGCCAAGATCGAGGCAGAACTAGCGCAGATGGAACCGGACGACGCCGCGGTGTTCCGCGCCGACCTCGGCCTCCCCGAGGAGTCGCCGCTGGACCGGGCGATTGTGGCGGCGTACGGGCTGCTCGGGCTGCAGTCGTTCCTGACGGCGGGCGAGGACGAGGTGCGGGCATGGCCGGTGCGCAAGGGTGCGACCGCGCCGGAGGCCGCCGGCAAGATCCACACGGACCTCGAGCGCGGCTTCATTCGCGCGGAGGTTGCGGGCTGGCGCGACTACGTGGACGCGAAGGGCTCGCACGGGGAGTTGAAGAAGGCGGGCAAACTTCGCACGGAAGGCAAGCAATACGTCGTGCAGGACGGCGACGTGCTGAACATCCTCTTCAACGTCTGACCCCCGGATCGTCCTCAGCGCCCGGGCCGTCGCGCGTATGATCGCGCCGTGCCAAACGCTTCCCCTTCCGACGCGCTCGCCATCATCGAGGCGATCGAAGCCGCCCTCGAGGGGGGGCCACCGGTCGTCGTGGCGACGGTCGTCAGCGCCGGCACGGCCGGCCTCACCCCCGGCGCGAAGATGCTGGTCCGCGGCGAGGGCCACACTTTCGGCTCACTCGGCAACGCGGAGGCGGACGAGGCGATCGGCGAGGTCGCCCTGGCGGTGTTCACGGCGATGCCGCGGGTCGTGACCGAGACGTGGCACCTCGATGGAGGGGTCGCGACCGACCGGCCGTCGCAGGCGCCTGAAGGCGCCGCCGAGGTGATGGTGCAGTTATTCGAGGCGCCGGCGCGGCTCGTGATCGTCGGCGCAGGACACATCGGGCTCGCCCTCGCGACGATCGCGGAGTTGCTTGGCTATGAGACGACGGTGATCGACGACCGGGCGGAGTTCGCGAATCGCGAGCGGTTCCCGATGGCGCAGCAGGTGATCGTGGACGAGGCCGGGACGGCGCTCGACTCGCTCGCGCTCGACGCCTCGACCTCTGTGGTGCTCGTCTCGCGGGGGCATCGCCAGGACGAAGAGGCGCTGCGCCACGTCGTCGGGGGCGCCGCGGGCTACGTCGGGATGATCGGGAGCCGGCGGCGGACGCGGACGGTGCTCGACCACCTGGCAGCCGAGGGCTATCCGGCCGCCGCGCTCCATGCCGTTTCCACGCCCGTGGGCCTCGATATCGGGGCGGAGACGCCGGCGGAGATCGCGG
>SCTU01000002.1 GCA_004297315.1 Dehalococcoidia bacterium
ATCACCGGCTTGATCTGGAGCAGCGAGCCGAAGAACTCCTGCCCCCGCGACATCCGGCCGCCCCGCCGCAGGTATTCGAGTGTTTCGAGCGTGAAGAAGATCTGGGTGCGCCGTGCGGTGTCGAGGGCGACCGCAGCCGCCTGCTCGACCGTAGCGCCCTGCTGTACGGCGCGCGCCGCCTCCAGCACGCAGACGCCGAGCGCGAGCGAGACCTGGAGCGTGTCGACGTGGGTGACGGGCAAGCCAGCGCCGCCCTGCTTGGCGGACTCGAGGGTGGCGCTCAGTTTCCCCGAGAGGTGGACCGAGAGGATCTGCGTCGCGCCCTCGGCGACCAGGCGCTCGTAGACGCCGCGGAACACCCCCGGGCCGGGCGCGGCGGTGGCGGGCAGCGCCTTCTCTCGCCCGAGGCGGCGGAAGAACTGCTCCGCAGTGATGTCGACGCCGTCGCGCAGTTCTTCCTCGCCGAACAGGACGGTGAGCGGCACCACGGTGATGCCGAAGGCTTGAATGGCCTCCGAGGGCAGGTCACAGGTCGAGTCGGTGACGATGCGGATGCCCGAGGTGTGATTGGTCATGGCCGGAGGCTACTCGACCCCCACGAGATACGGGTAGTAGGGCTGCCCGCCATCCAGGACCTGGACCTCGAGCCGTGGGTGTTGCCCGGCGATCAGGGACGGCAGGCGCTCCGCGGCGCCGGGCGGGGCGTCCTGGCCGAGGTAGATCGTCGCGATCTCGGCGCCTCCTTCGACGGCGACGCCGATGCCGGCGAGCAATGCTTCATCGAGCGTGGCGCGGGCCGCGACGAGGTGCCCGTCGACGAGGGCAATCGCTTCGCCTGCCTGGACAGCGACCCCATCGACACTCGCCGTCCGGACCGCTCGAGAGACCTCAACCGCGCGGACCCCGGCCATGACCTCGACCATCGCGGCCGCGATCTCGGCCACGTCGCCCTCCTCGCGGTATTCGAGTGCCGCGGACAGCCCGCAGGCGGGAGAGCGGCTGGGGACGACGATGAGGAAGCCCGCGGAGGCGGCCGCGGCCTGCTCGGCCGTCATCAATGCGTCGTTGTCGTTCGGCAGGACGATCGCGTGGTCGCGACCGGCGCGGCGCGCGGCTTCCAGAATGTCGCCGGCGCTGACCTTCCCGCGCGCCGCGCCCATCAGGACGCGCCGCGCGCCCAGGTCGCGGAAGGCGGCGGCGATACCGCGCCCTGGCGCGACTGCCACCAGGCCGATCGAGGGGAGCGACGCCGGGTCGGGACCATCGTCTTCCCGCTCCTCCATCCAAGCCTCGTGCTGCACCTGCATGTCCTCGGCCTTGCGCGCTGCGAGCGTGCCGTGGCGCTCGCCGACCGCGAAAGCGTCTCCCGGCGTGGCGACGTGGACGTGCACCCGGAGCAGCGAGGCGTCGCCCACGACGAGGATCGACGAGCCGCCGGCAGCCGTCAGTTCGCCTTCGATGGTCGCGCGGTCGAGCCCGTTGCCCGAGATGACGAACTCGGTGCAGAAGCCGTGGCCCTCGTGTTCGACGGCCCCCGCGCGCACCTCGGCGCTTCCAGTCACGAACGGTTCAGGCGGGAGCGGGTGGTCGAGAATGCCGCAGACGATCCCCTGGAGGATCACCGCGACACCCATCCCTCCGGAATCGACCACGCCGGCCTCGCGCAGCCGGGGCAGGAGGTCCGGCGTCCGCTTCACCGAAGCGAACGCCTCGGTCAGTGTGATGTAGAGGAACGCCTCGGGGCCCTCACTGGCGGCGACCGTGCCGGCAGCGCTTGCCTCGCGGAGCACGGTGATCATCGTGCCCTCGACCGGCTTGGTGACGGCGGCGTACGCCGCGGCGGACGCGCCCTCCAGGCAGCGGGCAAACCCGGCGGCATCGAGGACTGAGGCCCCGCCGGCGGCGTCCGCGAGGCCGCGCAACATCTGGGAGAGGATGACGCCCGAATTCCCGCGCGCCCCCATGAGCGCCCCTCGGGCAACATCTTGGAGGTAGGTGCCGGCCTCCGTGCCATCACCCTCTGCGCCACCCTTCAAGGCGGCACGCCAGGTCAGCAGCATGTTCGTGCCGGTGTCGCCGTCGGGGACGGGGTAGACGTTGATGGCGTTGATGCCGTCGCGGTTCCGCGCCAGCCATTGCTCGGCGACCTCGAAGGCACGGCGGAGCGCGTTTCCGTCCAGGTGGAGGGCGGAGTCGGCTATGTCGGCCACGATGGCGGTCCTCGCTCGGTCCGAGGCCCCGGAAAGCGGGGCCAGATTCGGCTGGACGGTACAACGCCGCCGCTGGTACGGTGTCCGGACGGGTTGCGGCCAGGTCTTGTCGCCGCACGCACCCTTCCCCGAATCCGCGACAGTGTAATGGGAATCGCTATGGCCGCTGGCAAGTGTGAGATCTGCGCGAAGGCCGTCATCTTCGGCCGCCACATCCGCTACAAGCACGGCGGCAACTGGGAGCGCAAGGCGCAGAAGAAGAACCGCACCTTTGCCCCGAACGTCCACTCCAAGCGGATGTTTGTCGAGGGCAAGTGGCAGCGCGTGAACGTCTGCGCCGGTTGCCTCCGCACGGAGGCAAAGCACCAGCAGGCGGCTGGGGTAGCCTTCTAGTCTCGTTCTCAATCGTAGGTTGGCCGTGAATCGCCCCGCGAAAGCGGGGCGATTTGTTCCCCTCGTCGGGCCGGGTCGGGTCGGGCCCCGCGGACCATCGGTCGTCAGGATCACAGTTCCCGTGACGGACGCTCATGGTTCTGCTGATAGTTGAACACTATTTCGATATCTGGGCACTGGATATAATCCACCGCGCAGGAACCCTGCGGAAGGACGGAATCAGGATGGCGGCAGCAAGGCACAACGTCTCATCCACTCGGGGCGTATTCGCGAGCACAGTCGGAAAGATCGTCGTGGTGGGCGCCCTGGTGGGTGGGTCGATCTGGGCACTGCCGGCGATCTTCGCGGCGGCAAACACCGTCGGCAGCAGCGCCGTCGGTGAGGGCACGGGCACGGTGTCCGGGTACACGGCAAGCGCCGTCCACTACACCCTCAACGGCTCGACCCAGGGCAACATCGACGCGGTGAGTTTCACCGTGAACTCAGCGCCGCCGGCCGGGTCGACCATGAAGGTGAAGCTCGTCTCGAGCGGAAGTGACTGGTACACGTGCACCAACGTCACCACCGTCGTCAGCTGCGACACCACCAGTCCACAGGCGACCGCGGCCTCCGCGAACGAACTGCGGGTGATGATCGCCGACTAGTTGCCAGCGCGGCGGCGCACCGTAACACGCCGGCACCTGGGCCTCCCTCGGACCTGTCCGAGCGGAGGCCCAGCCCGCGCTACCAGCCCCGCGCGGCACACGCCTTCTCACGACGCCCCGGCATTCCGCCAGCGCCATGCTCGTCCCCTCGATGCTTCAGGCGCTTACTCGTCATAGGCGTGTCTGTCGCAGCACGGTCCCGAGTCAATGATCCAATGATGCTTTATCGACGATCCTTGAGGACACGCCCTCGGCGCGGTTGCGTGGTGCGCCGCACGTCCGGAAGTTGACCAGAACTTTACCGTCCGCGCCGCTGTCGACCGCGATCACTTCTGGCTCGGTGATTACCAATTTGGTAAAATCACAGTTGATGAACCGTTCTTTGAAAGGTTAGGTTTCACGACCTGCGATCCGTGCTCTTGGTGGCGCACCAACAGGGAAACGCCCTCCGCAAGTCGAGAATCAAGTGAAATTCGCGGTAGGCGGATCTCTCTTTGAAAGGTCAAGCGACCATGACCGCGTCCAAGCACCGGAGTTCGTCGATCAGCTCGATGTTCACCGGCACGATTGGAAAGTTCATCGTCCTGAGCGCCCTGGGGGCCGGGGTCGCGTGGGCTGCGCCCGCGATCTTCGCGGCTGCGAACACTGTCGGCAGCAGCGCCGTCGGTGAGGGTACGGGCACCGTCCGGGTACACCGCCAGCGCGATCGACTACACGCTGAACGGCACCAACCCCAGCAACATTGACGCCGTGGCCTTCACCCTCAACAGCGCGCCCCCCACGGGTTCGACGATCAAAGTGAAGCTCGTCTCGAGCGGTAGCGACTGGTACACCTGCTCCAACGTTACGACGGCGGTCACGTGCACCACGACCAGCCCCCAGGCGACCGCCTCATCGGCAAACGAATTGCGGGTTGTTGTCGCTGACTAAACGCGGCGGCCGAGGGCGGGCGGCGACATAATGGTTGACGCCGGTGGGGTGCGGACATCCGTGCCCCACGGGCTGCCAGAAGGTTCCGCGCATGCCAGGTGAACCGCGACGCCTGGGCGCCCGATGGGCATCGGTCCTGTTCGGGCTGATCGTGCCGGGTGTCTTTGCGTTGTTGCTGGTGCTGCACCTCCGCGCTCCCTTCTCGGCGTTCATCGTGAGCGGCAACAGCATGGAGCCCGACATCCACACGGGCGACCTGGCACTCGTGCGGGCACAGAGAGACGGATATGCCGTCGGCGACGCCGTCGCCTATCGCCATCGTGACCTCGGCCCTGTCTTGCACCGCATCGTGGGCGAAACGTCCGAAGGCTTCGTGCTCCAGGGGGACAACCGCGAGGGGCCGGACGCATACGCGGTCCCCGCGAAGGACGTGCTCGGTGTGCTGCTGGTGCGTATCCCCGCCGTCGGGAAGGCCCTCGAGGGCGCCGGCGGCGGTCGTGCATTGGCCGGCCTGGCCACCATCGGCGTCGCCGCTTCGCTCGCCGGCGGGCTGACCGGCTGGCGGCACCATCGCCGGACAGGCGAGGCCAAGCGGGGCCTCTCGCGTGCGGCGCACGATGGCGAGGGGCGGCTCCTACGTGGTGAGCAGTTCGCCGTCACGCCGCAGGGCGTGCATATCGCGGCGGGCATGGCGGCGGCTGCGCTCGTGGCACTCGGCGTCGTGGCGGCTGTGACCGCGTTCGGCACCGCGGGCCCGGCGGCTTCGAGAGAGAATTACGAGCACCGCGGCTCCTTCACCTACGCTGCGCAAGGCGCACCCGGCGTCTATGACGCACCCGCCGCCCAGACCGGTGACCCGATCTTCCGCAGGCTCGCCGACACCATTGAAGTGGGTTTCCAGTACGAATTCTGGACGGTTGCCGTCGCGAACGTCTCCGGCCAGTACCGGATGGACCTCCGGCTGACGCAGGCCAACGGTTGGAACCGCACGCTCGAGATTGTGCCCACGACCCCCTTCCAGGGTGTGAAGGCCGAGGTGTCGGGCGTGATTGACCTGCACACCGTGCAGAGTGTCATTGACGCGATGGAGCAGCAGACCGGCATCGGGAGCCGCGCCTACCTGCTGACGCTGATCCCGCGGATCGAACTGGACGGGACGCTCGCGGGGCAGGAGTTGCACGACCGCTTCGTCCCGGAGCAACGCTTCCTGCTGGACCAGCAGGTGCTCCAGCCACAGCCCTCTGCAGGCAGCAACGACGTGAAGTTCGACCGAGTCCAGAACGGCAACGTTGCCGTCTCGCGGATGGGTGAGCGGGCGCTCCATGTCGTTGGGCTGCGCATCCTCTTCAAGACCGTGCGTTCTGCCGCCTTCCTGACCCTTGGCATCACCCTGCCCGGGCTGCTCGGCTGGATGGTCGCCACCACGATCATCCGGCGCGGCGACGAGGCCGCGCTGATCGAGGCCCAGTACCGCGACGTGCTCGTGCGCGGGCACATCGACCAGCTGCCCGCAAACCCGACGGTGATCGGTGTGGACTCGATGGAGGACCTCGTGCGGCTGGCAGAACAGCGCGACGTGCCGGTGATCGCCGAGTATGCCGGTAGCGATGAGGCCGCACCGGAGTTCGTCGTGATCAGTCCGGACGGCGTCACGTATTACTACCGCCCGCGGCCGGGCTCCCATCGTCGCTCGGAGGGCCCGCGATGAGGTTGGGGACAATTCGGCTGTTGGGGCTCGTCGCCATGCTGGCCGTACTCGGTGTGGCCGCCCTTGCCACCGTGCGGGCGACGGCGAACACGGTCGCGAGTTCGCACGTCTCGAACAACGCGCAGCCGGTCACCGCCAACCAGCTGAAGCCCTCCCAGTGCGACTCCCTAAACCTGACGACGATGCTTTCGGGCAGCGGCAACCTCACCGGTACCACAGCGAATGAGCTCCTGCTGGGGTCATCCGCAACCCAGCAGATCCTGGGCGGCGGCGGAGATGACTGCCTCGTCGGAGGCGCGGGTGCGGACCTGCTTCAGGGCGATGCCGGCACGGATGTATGCATTGGGAACTCCGGATCGACATTCACCACTTGCGAAACGACGATCGGGGGCGCCTGCTCGACGACCCAGGTGAGCATCGGCAACTTCTACTTCAACCCAAACCCGGTCACGATCAACGCGGGCTGCACGATTCGCTGGACCAACACCAGCAGTACCCAGCACAACTCGCGGAGCGACACCGGCGTCTGGAGTTCCCCGAACCTGGCCAGGAACGCGTACTACGAGTACACCTTCAACGTGTCTCCCGGTACGTACACGTACAAGTGCACGATCCACCCCACCCAGACTGGCTCGGTCATCGTCCAGTAGCAGCGCCTGCTCCTCCTGGCCCGGCGTCGCCGGTCCCGGGCTGTGACATCGTTCTCAACCGGCAGAGTTCCGCGATGCCAACGCCTCGTCCTGTAACAGGCGGCGGGGCACCCACCTGTCACCATGGCCCCGTGCGTGTGACCTCAGCACCGGAATTGGAGGTCAGCATGACCAACGAGGACGTGAGGGGTCGGCACCTCCACATTCCGCGCCGTGGCGAAATCGGTTACGACCCCATCCTGGAGGAAGAAGACACCCAGGACCGGGGAGGCGCGGACGAGGTTCCCGACGACGAACTGACAAGCCTCGGGCTGCCCGACACGCTCGGCCACATGGAGGTCGAAGACGAATCGCCGGAGCCCGAGGATCCG
>SCTU01000034.1 GCA_004297315.1 Dehalococcoidia bacterium
TCGCAGGCACGAGAAGAGCCCGCCTCAGGCGGGCTCTTCATCTCGGACCGGAGTCCTTGGAAAGATGGTCGGGGAGGCGGGATTTGAACCCACGACCCCCAGTCCCCCAGACTGGTGCGCTGCCAGACTGCGCCACTCCCCGACTCGCGCTCGCCATATCGACTCGGGACGGAGTCCCGAGCGGGAGGGGTTGCCCGCCGTTGCCGCTCTGGGCCACGGTGACTGGTGCGCGAGCGCATCGTAGCAGCGCTCACGCGGCAGGCGCGAGGCGTCTTCGAGCACCTGGTTGCTGCGGCGGGCCGCGGCGCCCGCTGTTGCGCAACGAATGGGGTAGCCGGTCAGGCCCCCGCACTCTCGCCGAGTTAGGCGCGCTGCATCTGCGTGCCGCAACAGCACGTCGGCGGCTGATCGCCACCGGACGGGCCGGCGCCCCGCGTCACCGTGATCTCACATCCGCAACCCGGCATCGGACAGCGGTAGCTCTCGCCCTGGTGTAGCGACATGTGGAGCCTCCTCGAAGGTACCGGACGATGGTATCGGCGCGTCCCGCACCCGAGGCATCAGCAAGGTGACAATCCCGAGGCAGGCTGCATCACGGCCGCATCGGTTCCGTCTACGCCAGACCCGCGACTCGCGCGCCCACCACGAGAAGCGCTCCCACGATGGCGACGACCGCGTGGTCGAGCGTCGTGCGGCGGTCGAGGCTGCGCGTGATGTACGCCTGGAGCAGGCCCGTCACAAGCAGGAAGCCGAGAAGCACCGCGAGGCCCGCGAGGTAGCCGTCCACCGGCAGGTAGTGAAGCGCGAGCCGCCACTGTCCCACCGCGGCGCCTGCCGCCGCGGCATATCCGGCTGTCTCGGTTGAGTCGATCTCGCCCTCCCGCAGGACTTCGATCGCCAACATGACGGCGACCAAGCCCGTGGCAAGCGCCGCCGCGACCACGCCGAGGTTGAAGACGTAGGTGAGCGAGAAGAAGGCGAACCCCGTGGCGTAGGCGCCCGCCGTCGAAACGGTGCGAGCCCACGGGTAATACGAGGCGCCCGGGCGCGCCGACCCGACCTGCGCGGCGACGATCGCGAAGAACGCCAGCCCGGCGGCGAGGCCTGCCGGGAGGACCGCCATCCCGCGCACGTTGTGCTCGATCAACGGCGGCACGGCGAGCACGAAGAGCGCGGGCATGAACAGCGCGGCGGTCGTCTCGCGGCCGGCGTATGTCACGCGCCACGTCGCCCGCAGCGTGCCGTCGAGGCCCGTTGCGACGACGGCGGCGCCCAGGATCAGGAACCCGCGGGGGCTGGGCTCCACCAGCAGGTACGCGAGCATCACGATCGAGCCGAGTGCCGAGAGCAGCAGCATGTACGGGTTGAGCGGCACGGGGATCGGCCGGAACGCGGCCCAGTCGCGCGACGCCCCTCGTTCAGGAGCCGGGGCATCAGCGGGACGTGCCGCGCTGGTCTCCAGCGCTGGGCCTGTCTCGTCCTTGAACGCCTCGAACCGGGACGCGGTCACGAGCGGCGTCGACGCGCCCGCGGTTGCCTCCTCCTCGAGCGGCTGGGCGCTCGTCCGCAGCACGTCCGCCGCCGGAACCACGCGGGCGTCCGATGTCTCCGCGAGCGTCACGTCGGCTGGTTCGTCCGGCATCGTCGCCGCGAGGATCACCTCGGGCGGGGATGGCTCGGCGATCCACGGTGCCGTCGGTGGCTCACTCGCGACAGCGGGCAGTTCGGGCTCGGGCTGCTCAGCAGCCGCCACTTCTTCGCCTTCTGCGGGAGCGGCGCCGGCTGCGGGGGCGGTCGTCGTGGCCAACCAGGGGGAGGCCGGCGACCGCGGCGCAGGCGACTCAGGCGTCGTCGCCGGCTCGGCCAGATCCCTGGGTGGCACGTCCGTGGGGACGCCCGGCGCCGTCATCCACGGCGTCACCGGCCGCGCGGCCGTCGGGGGCTCTGGAGCGGGCTCTGGCGTGACGCTGGTCTCCGCGGTCTCCTGCGCGGCGAGGACCGCCTCGATCGGGGGAGTCGGACGGGAGCCTGCCGCTGGCGGGGCGGGCGGCAGCGAGGTGGCTGCGTCCTCGCCTGCAGGCCGTCGGACGGGCACGCGGGCGGGCGCCAGCGCTGGGGCGTCGTCCGCCCTTGCCTCAGACGGCTTCTCCTCGCCGAACATGAGGCGTGTCTGCAAGTCTTCGGGCGTCATGCGGCTGCGGCGAAAACGGTTGAAGATCGAACGCGCTCGCGAGGGCTCCTCGCTCGTCTCTTCGGCTTCGGGGCCAGACAAGACATCCTCCGCCGATGGCAACGGAGGACGCGCCAGCCAAGGGACTCGCGCCACCGGCTCTGGCGTCGAGCCCTCCGTCGTCGAGGTGTCGCTAGGGTCGTCCGGCACTCGGTGTCCTACTCGGCGGCCAGCACGGGCTGCTCGAGGCCAAAAATCTCAGCCGCGTTCGCCCAGCGGATCCGGTTCGCTTCGTCCTCGGTCAGCCCGACCTGCTCGAAGATTGCATCGAGGTTCGCGACATGCTGCGCGATCTCGTCGTTGTTGCAGTCCGAACCCCACGTGAGTTTCTCGACGCCGATTTCGTATTTCACGAGGCGACGTTCGACCGCGTGACGCTCGATCGTGTCGCCGCCGGACATGTCGAGGTAGACGTTGTGCCGCCAGCGCGTGACGGACGCGGCCTCGTCATAGTTGCCCGTCCCGCCCATGTGTGCGCCGATCAGCTTCAGCCGAGGAAAGTTGTTCGCGATCGTGTCCATGTGAAACGGACGCATCCGCATCGCGGAGACGTCACGACCCTGCATGCGGCCCATGCGCTCCATCCGCCCCATCGTCTCCGCCGCGCGGGGGTCGCGCCTCGGGTGCGTGATCGAGTAGTCCACGCCGCCACCGATGACGCCCATGTGCATCAGGATCGGCATGCCGAGTTCCTCGGCGGCCGCGTACACGGGGAAGTACTTGTAGTCGTCGTACGCGCGACGCACGCCGATCATCTTCAGCCCCTGGTAGCCCTGCTCGGACAGTCGCTTGATGTCGCGGAAACCAAGTTCCTCTGGGTCGACGACGGCGCTCGGCACCCAGAGGTCGGGGTGGCGCTTCGACCACTCGATGCTCTCCTCGTAGGACAGGCCGAAGCGGCCGCCGCAAAGCAGCGAGGCCTTCACAACCCCCGACGCGCGCAGCGCATCGGCACGTTCGTCCAGCGCCTTCGCGTGGTCCTGGCTCTCCGGGTCCTCCCAGTTGCGCGGGAAGTGGCAATGGACATCCCAGATCGCTGGCTTCACGGCGGCTCCTAGCGCAAACGGTCAGTCGAGGCCATCACGGTGGCGTCTATCGTACTCCCGGCCCCCGGGACGTTCCGCCGTCCCGGGTTGGTCATGGCCGGCGTACGGTCAGGACCTGCCGCACCTCGAAGCCGAGCGCGCGCCAGAACGCGTGGGCCGTCGCGTTGTCGCGCAGGATGCCCGCCTCCACCTCGTACGTCCCGCGCGCGCGCTCCTGCGCGAGGATCGCGAGTACGGCCGCGCGTCCGATGCCCTCACGACGGTGCGAGGCGAAGACGCAGAACTCCGCGATGGTCGTGATCAACCGCTCGGGCGCCAGCCAGTCAGGAAGATGGCGCAGCACCGCAAACCCTGCGCGCACCTCGTCTGCCGTGATCCAGTACAGCTCGCGGCCCGAGTCCGCGAACGCCAGGTCATCCTCGACGGCGTCGCGATACGCGCCCACGTCAGTCGGCTCGTGCGCCGGGTCGAACGGCTCCAGTTCCCGCGAGTAAGCCTCGTACGCGTCGAAGAAGGCGTCCCGTTCATCGATGGCAACCGGAGTCAGGTGGACGGCGGGTGCGCTCACGCGGGCGGCCATTCGAGCGGGATGTCGAGCAGGGTGCGGATCGCCGGCACGCCTTCGGGGGCGGGGCGTCCGCGCCGGTCGAAGTAGACGCCGTGTATTCCGGCGCGCTCGGCGCCCGCGACGTCCGCAGTGAGCGAGTCGCCCACCATCACGGTCTCGTCGGATCGCGCCGAGGTGAGGCGCAGCGCGTGCTGGTAGATCAAGGGGTGAGGCTTCCTCGCACCGACACGCGCGCTCGAGACGACGCCGGCAAGAAGTGGGCCGACATCCAGCGCCTTCATGATCTCGGGCAGCCGCCAGACATGGTTCGAAACGATGATGGCGTCGACGCCCGACCTCGCCAAACGTTCGAGGGCCGGGAGGGTCTCGTCATACAGCGCGTACCAGGACGCGTCGCCTTCGATCTCCGCGACGCGCTCGCCGGTCCGTCGGAACGCGGCCTCGTCGCCCCTCGCGCCGGCCGCGCGCAGCCGGTCGACGGCGAGCGCGATCCGCAACTCGCGGAACGTCGCCTCGCTCGCCGACTCCGCGAGGTGCACCGCGCCATCAGGGGTCATCCAGCGCGCCCACGCGTCATCGAGTTCGCGCGCGGCGAGGTCTTTCTCGCTGACCTCGATCCCGCACTCGGCCGCCGCCTTGCGGTACGCAGCGAAGTGGGACGGCCGCATCTCGCCGAGTGTCCCGTCGAAGTCGAGGAAGACTGCCTTGATCCGCATGTCTCGGACGATACCGGGGGCGCGGCAGGACGGCTACGCGACCGCCTCATGCGGGTGGAGCAGCCCGTCCCTGATTTCGAAGATACGGTCGGCCCGCGCGGCCATCTCCAGGTCATGTGTCACCATGAGGCACGCCTTGTGCCGTCCGTGGACCTCGTCACGGAGCGCCTCCACGACCTGGGCGCCGCGCTTGGTGTCCAGACTGGCGGTGGGTTCGTCCACGAGGATGAGCGAGGGGTTGCGCATGAGCGCACGGGCGATCGCCACACGCTGACGCTGGCCGCCGGAGAGCCGGTTGCCAGGCTGTCCGGCGGCCTCGGTGAGTCCGAGTTCACGAAGCAAGTTGTCAGCGCGCTCGCGGAGCGCGGCGCGGTCCGCGCCGCCGAACTCGCCGACCAGCAACAGGTTCTCGCGCGCCGTGAGGAACGGGACGAGGTTGCTGGCCTGGAAGACGAATCCCACCTGGTCGCGGCGGTAGCGGCTGCGCTCTCGCGCGGTCAGCCGTGTGACATCGCGCCCGCCCACGAGCATCTCGCCCGAGCTTGGCGTGAGCAGTCCACCGATGATGGCGAGCAGGGTGCTCTTGCCGGAGCCGGAAGGGCCCACCAGGGAGACCATCTCCCCGGCCTCGACGGCCATCGAGACGCCGCGAAGCGCATCGACCCGTTGCGCGCCCGCGCCGTAGGCCTTCGTGATGTCGCGGAGCTCCAGGAGCGCCATCGGTGTGTCCCCCGCCTACTGCTGCTGCTGCATCGCGATGATCGGGTCGATGACACCGATCTGGCGCATCGACAGCGCAGCACCGAGGACCCCCGCCACGACGACCGCCACGGTCGAGCTCAGGACTGCGCCGGCCGTGAACGCGATCGGGATCGTCTCGGCGGAAAGCAGGGTCGCCTTCGTGAGCAAGGCCAGTCCCGCGGCGGCGGATGTCCCGACGACGCTCACGAGGAAGACCTGCAGAATTCCCTGCGTGGCGAGGTACCACCCGCTGGCACCGATCGCCTTCAGCACGCCGAGGAGAGCGACCTTCTGCAACGTGATCACATAGAAGAAGACGCCGATCACCATTGCCCCGATCAGGAGTCCCATGTAGCGCAGCGCGTCCACCGTGCCCTGCTGGGCGGAGACCCCCTCGATGCTCCAGAAGGCGGTGTCCTTCGTCACGACTTCCCAGCCATTCCCGCGGGCGCCCTCGATGCCCTTGCCCTGCAAGAGCACCACGCTGGCGAAGGGAGTCTCCTGGTCGACGGCGCGGTATGAGATCGCCCGCCAGGATTCGCGTAGCAGGAACATCGCCGGCTGGAAGAAGAACGACCCTTCGTTGACGATGCCCACGACTTCGAATGGCTCGGAGGCGAGCCCCACCGGTACCTGAAGCGTGTCGCCGACCCCCGTCCCCGTGAGACTGGCCCACGAGCGGTCGACGAGCAGGGCACGCCGGTCCTGAGGCGTGAGCGCGCGGCCCTCGATCACCACTGGCTCGGCGATCGAGCCGAGGTCGATGCCGAGGAGTGCCGCGGTCTCGACTTCGCCGGGCCGGTACTCGACTGCGGCGGCCACATAACCCACGGCCGCCGCGGCCTGCACGCCCGGGGCGGACGCGATCTGCTTCACCTGCGCCTCGCCCAGCTGCGAGCGGATCACAGAGAGATTCGACCGGTCCGAATAGGCGAAGAAGTCTCCGTCCATCCCGAGCAGCGCAGTCCCGGCGAGCTGGTTCAGTCCGAGCCCCAGCCCCGTCACCATCAATACGAGATAGGCGATGAGCGTCACAACGCCGGTGACGAGTCCGAATTGCAGTTTCCGGCGGGTCATTTCGCGGATTGCGAGCACTGGCGCCTCCCCATTACAGCATGGGGCACGCGGCGCTAGGCGCGAGTGGCCGCGACAGAGCTCAGACGCCCACCGGCTCCCGCTCGCCGGCGAGCAGGCGGAGCAGCGCCTCCACCGGCTCCAGCCAGGATTCGCCCAGCGCGTGGCGAGGGATCCGGATCTGGGAGCGGCCGATGTTCACCTCGCGTGGAAGCGACGGGAGGCGGCGCGTCGCGAACGGGCGGTCGGGGATGGACTGCACCACGACCTCATCGCCCTCGACGCGGAGCCCGGCGATGCCGGCCGCACGCGCGGCGAGCCGCAGTCGCGCCAGCGCGAGCATGTTCGTGAGCGGTTCGGGCAGTGCGCCGAAACGGTCCTCCGTCTCTTGCGCAAGCGCGTCGGCGTCCTCGCGGGAGCGCAGGCCGGCGACCCGCTGGTAGAGCGCGAGCCGTGCCTCGAGGTCTTCGACGTAAGACTCCGGGATATACGAGGGCACCGGGAGGTCGATCGCGATGCTGCGCAGGACGTCACGGTCCTCGTGCGGCAGCACCTGCGGGGCGCGGTGTTCGTGCTGCGCGCGCAGCGCTTCGACAGCCTCAGCGAGCATCTCCGTGTACAGGTCGAACCCGACCGAGGCGATGTGCCCGCTCTGCTCCGCGCCGAGCAGGTTGCCCGCGCCTCGGATCTCGAGGTCACGCAGCGCGACCTGGAACCCAGCGCCGAGTTCGGTCGCCTCGAAGATCGTGGCGAGGCGGGCCTGCGCCTCCTCGGTCAGGATGCGGCCACGCGGGTGGAACAGGTAGGCGGAGGCCTGGTTCGCGCCGCGGCCCACACGGCCGCGCAACTGGTACATCTGCGCGAGTCCGAGCAGGTCCGAGCGGTCCACGATCAGCGTGTTCGCATTCGGGATGTCGATGCCGGACTCGATGATCGTCGTGCAGATCAGGACGTCGAACTCGCCCTCCGCGAACTTCTCCATCACCGACTTCAGCACTCCCTCGGGCATCTGTCCGTGGCCGACGACCATCCGCGCCTCCGGCACGAGGGCGCGCAGGGTGTCGGCGAACTGGTCGATGCTCTGAACACGATTGTGGACGACGAACACCTGCCCGCCGCGTTCGATCTCGTGCAGGATCGCCTCGCGCGCTATCGGGGCGTCCCATTCCATCACGTACGTCTGGACTGGCTGCCGGCCTTCCGGGGCCGTCTCGATCGTGCTCATGTCGCGGATGCCGGTGAGCGCCATGTGTAGCGTGCGCGGGATCGGCGTGGCCGAGAGCGTGAGCACGTCGACCTCGAGCCGCATCCGCTTCAGCCGCTCCTTGTGCGTCACGCCGAACCGCTGCTCCTCGTCGATGATCACCAGGCCGAGGTTCGCGAACTCGATGTGCGGGTCGAGCAGGCGATGCGTCCCGATCAGGATGTCGATCTCTCCGGCCTTTGCACGCGTCAGGATGTCCCGCGTCTCCTGGTCGCTGCGGAAGCGCGAGATCACGTCGACGCGCACCGGGAAGCCGGAGAGGCGCTCGCGGAACGTGCGCAGGTGCTGCTCGGAGAGCACTGTCGTCGGCACGAGGACGGCGACCTGGTAGCCCTCCTGCACCGCCTTGAACGCCGCTCGCACCGCGATCTCGGTCTTCCCGAAGCCGACATCGCCGCAGATGATGCGGTCCATCGGCCGGCCCGAGTGCATGTCGTCCTTCACGGCGGCGAGGGCTTCGAGCTGGTCGGCCGTCTCCTCGTACGGGAACGCTTCTTCCATCTCGATCTGCCACGGCGTGTCCGGGCCGAACGCGTGCCCCTGCAGCATCTGGCGCGCCGCGTAGAGCCGGATGAGGTCCTGCGCGACGATCTCGACGGCACCCTTCACCTTCTGGCGCGCGCGTGTCCACTCCTGCGTCCCGAGTCGCGTGAGCCGGGGCACATGCCCGGCCGGTCCGTTGTACCGGGTCACGCGGTCGACCTGCTCCACCGGGACGTACAGCCGGTCCTCGCCGGCATAGCGGAGTTCGAGGTAGTCGCGCTCCTCCTCGCCGACCATCCGGCGCACGGTGCCCCCGAACCGCGCAATGCCGTGGTCTGCGTGCACCACGAAGTCGCCTGGCGAGACCTCCGCGAGGAAGCGCGATCTGTGTGTCGTCCGCGTGCGTAACGTCCGCCGTCGTTTCACGAACCCGAAGAGCTCGCGGTCGGTCGAGAGCGAGGCGATCCCGTCCGTGGTCTGGATCGCCCAGCCCTCGGGCAGCGACCCCTGCAGCAGCGCGAGCGTCCCGCGCGCCGGCTTCGCGGGCACAGCATCGAGGACGGCGACGCGCACGCCCTCCTCACCGAGGATCTCCGCATAGCGCTGCGCCTGCTGTGTGACGACGGCGATGCGATCGCCGCGCGCGACCTGGCGCGCATGGTCTCGCGCCGCGTCCTTCAGCCGGCCGGCGTAGGCGTCCGCCGTCTTGAATGGCAGGCGGAATGCCCCGGCCTCCGCTCCGGTCACCCAGCGTCCGAGTTCGACGCGCTGGCCGCGTCCGTCGAGCGCTGCCTTCAGCCGTTCACGAGGTTCGTGCGGCAGCGGAGCGCGCGGGTCGAGTTCGCCCCGTTCCGCCATTTCCTTCCGACGCTCCTCCGCGAGTTCGTCGAGGTCAGCCATTGCGGCCTCGATCGCCTCGCGTTCGTCGAGGATGACCAGCGCGCCCTCGCGGAGGTGGTCGAGGATCGTCGATCCCACCGCAAGCGGGCCGTACAGCGCGGCGTCAGTCAGTTCACCAGCGCGCAGTGCGTGCAGCGCTTCCTGCGTCCGGCGGTCGCGCACCTCGTCCAGCCGTCCCGCGAGGCGGCTCAGTTCCTCGCGGGAGGGGAACCATTCGCGCGCCGGGCCGATGATGACCTCGTCGACCGCGCCCACCGTCCGCTGGCTCTCGATGTCGAACGCGCGGATCGACTCCACCTCGGGCCCGAAGAACTCGATCCGCACCGGCTGCGCCGCGCCCGGCGGGTAGACATCGACGATGCCGCCGCGCCGCGCCGCCTGCCCGGGCATCTCGACCAGCGGCACGACGGCGTAACCCGCCTCGACAAGGCCGAGCGCCAGCGCCTCCAGCGAGACGCGGTCACCGCGTCGCAGCCGTCCGGGCCCGCGGCCGAGGTCGGCGGGCCGCATCGTGTGCGCCGCGACCGCCGCGACGGATGCGACCACGAGCGGC
>SCTU01000035.1 GCA_004297315.1 Dehalococcoidia bacterium
TACAGAACCTGATGCAGTTGATCGGCCCGGGCCTCGGCGGCGCGCTCGTCGCGTTCACCGGGGCAACCGTGACCTTCTGGGTGATGGCGGGCCTCTACGCCGGTGCCGTGATGTTCACGCTGCGGCTGCCCAAGGTGCCGGTCGATGGCCCGGTCGAGGTCTCGGGGCCTGCCCGTGCCGGCGGGTTCGGCGACCTCGTCGACGGGCTGAAGTACGTGGCGCACGACCCGACCATCAGGACGCACATCCTCGTCAACTTCGGCATCGTGTTGCTCGCCACGCCGTACTCGTCGATGCTGCCCGGTTTCGTGAAGGAGGTGCTCGGCAAAGGCGCCGCGGAACAGGGCGTGCTGGTCGGGTTCTCCGGAGCCGGCGCGCTCATCGGATCGCTCGTGGTGGCGTCGTATCCGCCGCGGCATCGAGGCCGGCTGCTCCTCGCGATCTCGACGATGCTCGCGCTTGGGCTGATCGCGTTCTCCTTCTCCACGAGCTATTACGTGACGATGCCGATCATGATGTTCATCGGCGCCGGCATCTCGCTGCGGATGTCAGTCGGCCAGGTCATCCTCCAGACGTACTCTGCGGAGGCGTTCCGGGGCCGCACGGTCGCGGTGTGGATGACGCAATACAGCATCGTCTCGTTCGGCACGTTCGCGGTGGGGGTGCTTGCCGAACACGCCGGGCCGCAGGTGGCGATCGGCGGGATGGCCGTCGTGCTCCTCGCGTTCGTCGCTGCCGTCGCGCTGTTCGTCCCGCGATACCGCAACCTCCAGTAGGCCGAGGCCCCAACCCCTCCGCTTCCGCGGTGTGGCGATATCACGTCGGTGTTAGGATGCGCGCCTCGACCAGAACGGCGAGGAGGCTGAGGCAGCATGAGCATCGCCGATCCGGCGCCGTCGCTGCCGCCCGCACCGGACGCCATCAGCGTGGAGGGCGCCCCGGCGGCGCGCCCGGGCCGGCTCTCCGGCCGCACATTCGACGCCCTTTCGAACCGCGACTTCCGCTATATCTACTTCGCGAACGTCGCGCAGTTCGGCTCGATGCAGATGAAGCAGCTCGTCCAGGGTGTCCTGGTCTACGAGTTCACCGGGTCGTTCGCCGCGCTCGGCCTCGTCTCCCTCGCACACGCGATTCCCGGACTGGTGCTCTCGCCGGTCGGCGGCGTGGTCGCGGACCGCGTCCCGAAGCGGAGCGTGATGCAGTGGGGCCAGACCTTCAACATGAACGCGGCGGTGCTCGGCCTCCTCGCGGGCACGGGGGTCCTCGGCTTCCCGCACATCATCGTGAGCGCGGTGCTGCAGGGGTTCGTGAACGCGATCATGATGCCCTCGCGGCAGTCGATCATCCCTGACCTCGTCGGCCGCGAGAAGACGATGAACGCCGTCGCGCTCAACACGTCAGGCGAGAACGTCATGCAACTCGTCGGCCCCGCGCTTGGCGGATTCCTGCTCGCGGTTTGGTCGCCATCCGCGGCGTTCGCGCTGATGGCCTGTTTCTTCGCGGTGGCTGTCTACTGCACGTCGCGCGTCCCGAAGTACCCGCCACACGCCGCCCCCGTGCGCGCGGCCAACCGCGGCGGCAACCTCGGCGATCTGCGCGAGGGCTTCGTCTATACCATCTCGGAACCGACGATCCGAACGTTGATCGGCGTGAACTTCCTCGTGATCCTCGCCTCGATGCCATACACAGCGCTGCTGCCGGGTTTCGTCCACGACGTGCTCCATCGCGGCGCGGCGGAGCAGGGATTCCTGATGAGCGTCACCGGCGTCGGCGCTGTCGTCGGTTCGCTGTTCGTCGCAAGCCTGCCGAACCGCAACCGCGGGCAGATGCTGATGCTCGCGGCGACCGTGCTCTCTGCGTCGCTCGTCGCCTTCGCGGTGTCCGAGGACTACTACATCACGCTCCCCATCATGCTCATCGTCGGTGTCTCTTCGTCCGTGCGCCGCTCGCTCGGCCAGGTACTCATCCAGACCTACCCCGACCCCGAGTATCGCGGGCGCGTGATGGCGATCTGGATGATGCAGTTCAGCCTCATGTCGCTGGGCACGTTCGGCGCCGGTATCCTCTCCGA
>SCTU01000036.1 GCA_004297315.1 Dehalococcoidia bacterium
GGGATGTCGTACACGCCGACCTTGACCGGCGCGACGATCTGGGCTGGCGGCTCGGCCAGAAACCGAGGCCCGGTCGGCATGACCTCGACGGCCAGCCCGCACTCTTCGAATACCTCGCGCAGGACAGCCTGGACGGGATCCTCGTCCGCTTCGATGTGGCCGCCGGGCGGCAGCCAGAGCCCGAGGCGGGCGTGGCGGTGCAACGCCGTGCGGCCGGCGTGCGTGACGAACCCGCTGACCGTGAAGTGGCGATGCAAGCGAGGCTCCTTGATCAGCCCGAGGGTATCCCGCGGAGATTTGTGTCGCATCGATCCGAACGCGCCTCCCCTGGCATCGTTTTGTAACAGGGAGCAGCGTTTGGCGGACGTCGCCTCGCCTGCGAGTCCACGCGAGGAGTCCGATGCGTCCGCGAATCGCCACGCTCGCCGCGACGGCTGCCCTTCTCGGCCTGATCTTGGCAACTCTCGTGGGCGGGCCCGTAAGCACCGAGGCGGCCAGCCTCGGTCTGCGCTTCCCCGCCCCGGCCGGAACCCGGTGGACGGTCGCGTCCGGTTACAACACCGCGACCCACCTTGGGGTGGACCCCTACGCGCTCGACCTCGTGCGTGCCGACGGCGTGCCGACCGCTGGGACGCCTGTGCTCGCCCCGGTCAGCGGGACGCTCAGCGGCGGCGGGACGGGCGACTGCGCGTGGATCCGCGCGGACACGGTCACGGTACTGATCTGCCACATCATCACGGACGCGGCGATCCCGCGCGGCACGCGGATCTTCCAGGGCCAGCGGATCGGGGTCGTGGCTCCCGAGGGCCAAAAGGGCAACAACGGCCTCGCGCACATCCACTTGGCGGTGAACGTCGGCGGGACGAGTGGCACCTCGCTGCCGTTCGACGGTGACTACACCCTCGACGGCGTCCCGTTGCCCGCGACGACCGAGCCGAATGCCTACAGCGGTGCCGTGACGTTCACCTCGACGAATGACCCGGCGCTCGCCGCGCTCCAGGTCACGGCGGGCGAGGACCAGCTCGTGGACCCGAGGCAGCGCGTGACGCTCACGGCGGACAGCGCGACTGGCACGTCCTACTCGTGGACGCAGGTCAGCGGCCCGACAGTCGCGCTGACGCGTTCCGGCAAGACGGCGACGTTCACCGCACCGGACTCTCCGGGGGCGGTGCTGCAGTTCCAGGTCAGTGCCACCGGCCCGAGCGGGGTCGGTGTCGATACGGTCGAGGTGCGCGTGCGCGGGGTCGCGCCGATCCCGGTGGCCCAGCGCGGGCGGATCGTCTCCGGCATCGTGCAGGCGGACGGGCTGAGCCTCGTCATGTTCGGCGGCGGCACCAACGCCGAACTCGTGACCGGCGCGGCATGCGGCACGACTTCGGCAACGTTCTGGGTGACCGTCGCGGGCCGTTTCATCGGCTACATCCCGGCCGCGCTCGTCCCCGCCGTGAACGCCGAGTGGAACGCTCAGTTCCCGACCGCGATTCCGGCGAACACGCCAATGGTCGTTCGCTGCCGCTAGGGCCTGATCCATCCGTGATTCCAGATCACGGCTGAATCCTGAAACGGCGCCCTCTTCTGCAATCGTGTTTTGACATGCATCCGTAAGGCGGACGCTGGCCCTCGTTGTCTGCCCGCACACGAGACTCACATACGGTGAAGGGGCGGCCGACTGCGAGGTGTGGCGATGGAGATGCAACCCCGACCCGAGAGCCTCTGGACGGCCAGTCATGGGCCGGCCCGCGTGCCGCTGAGCGGCGACGCCACGGTCGACGTGGCGGTGGTGGGTGGTGGCATCGTCGGGCTGACTGCCGCCTCGCTGTTGCAGCGGGAGGGACGCCGCGTTGCGGTGATCGAGGCCCGCTCGGTGGGCCGCCAGACGACAGGCGGGTCATCCGCGAAGGTCACGGCGCAGCACAGCCTGATCTACACGCGCCTGACGCACACCTTCGGCTCGGATACCGCCCGCGTCTACGCCCAGGCGAATGCATCCGCGCTCGACTGGATCGCCAGCCGTGTCGCCTCGCGCGGCATCCGCTGTTCGTTCGAGCGGCATCCGGCATATGTCTTCACGGAGGACGCCGGCCGCATCGATGACCTGAAGGAGGAGAGCCGCATCGCGGCGAGCCTCGGGCTGCCAGCCCGGTTCACCGGGGACGTCCCGCTGCCCGTGCCTGCCGTCGGCGCGGTGGTCTTCGACGACCAGGCGCAATTCGACCCGTACGCCTATGTGCTTTCAGAGGCGCAGCACTTTGTCGACGCCGGCGGGCTCCTCTTCGAGGACACCCGCGTCAACGACGTCGACACCTCGATGTCGCGCCCGCGCGTCGTCACCGAACGCGGGACAGTGTCGGCAAGCGATGTTGTCTTGGCGACGAATCTACCGATCCTCGACCACGGGCGTTACTACGCGCGAGCGTTCCCGATTGCGCACCTCGCGATTGCGGCCCGCGTTGGAGGCGAGGCGCCCGACGGCGTCTTCATCTCGGTGGACCAGCCGACGCACTCGCTCCGCTGGCACCGCGACCAGCGCGGCGACCTATGGATGCTCGCCCTCGGGCCGCGCTTCCGGCCGGGGACCGAGGACACCGAGCAACGGTTCCGTGAACTGGAGGCGTGGGCGCGGGCGTACTTCCCGATCGCCTCGGTCGAATATCGCTGGTGGAACGAGGATTTTCAGTCGGCGGACGGCATCCCGTACGTGGGCCGGCTGAGCGCGGACATCGAACACCTCTATGTCGCGACCGGGTTCAGCGGGTGGGGGATCACGAACGGCGTCGTCGCGGCGCAGATCATCGCGGACACCATCGCGGGCCGGCCGAACGAGTGGGCGAAGACGTTCGACTCGACGCGCTCCGTGCGCATGGACTCCGCGGGCGAACTGATCCGCGGCAACCTGCCCTCGGTGAAGGCCTGGGTGACCGACCACCTGAAGCATCCTCACGCGGTCGACCTGTCCACGCTTGGCACGGACGAAGGCTTGGTGGTGGAGGTCGGCGGTAAGGCCACGGGGGTCTCGCGTGACGCGGAGGGTGCGCTTCACGCCGTCTCGGCGGAATGCTCACACCGCGGCTGCATCCTCGGCTGGAACGGCGCGATGTGCACGTGGGACTGTTCCTGCCACGGCTCTTCGTTCGACCGTGACGGGCACGTGCTGCGCGGCCCGGCGGTCTCCAACCTCGAGCCGCGAAGCATCACGGCATCGGCGGCCGGGGGCGTCGCGAGCAGCTAGTCCCTGGCGATAACCGCGCCCGCGCGTTACCCCAGCGGCTCACCGTCTAGCCAGCCGTACCTGAACGCCTCGAGCGTCTCGATCACCGCGTCCGCCGAGGGATGCGGAGGCGGCACGAAGGTCGCCTGGCGCGACTGCACCACCCGCATGCCGGCCGTCGAGGCAGCGATGATGCCGTGGACGGAGTCTTCGATCACCAGGCAGGATTCGGGCGGGACATCGAGCAGACGGGCGGTGTGGAGGTAGATGTCCGGCGCCGGCTTGCCGCGTTCCACGTCACTGGCGCTGACGACGACCGGGAAGTACTCGCGCAGGCCGGCCGCCCGCAGGGTGCGGTCGATCGAGTCGTGGCTCGAGGTGGAGGCGACGGCGACCGCGAGGCCGCGGGTTCGTGCGGCATCGAGCAGCGCGGTCGCCCCGGCGAGCGCGGGCAGGCCGCGTGAGATCGCGTCGTAGTAGACGGGCATCACGCGGGCGTCCAGGAAGTTGGGCGGCAGGCCGTACGTCGCGGCAAGCCACTCGTCGAGGCCGTGCGTGCCAATGAACCGCGCGTACTCCTCCTCGGTGAGCGGGTGCGGCGCGATCGCGTCGCGTGTCGCGACGTAGAAGAGCGGCTCGGTGTCGGCGAGGACGCCGTCCATGTCGCAGATGAGCGCGCGGACGGCAGCCATCGCCGTCAGGCCTCGGACGCCGCTTCGAGGCCTGACCGTGCCTCGGACTCCAGCAGATGCTTCAGACGCCACAGCGAATCGCGCAGCGCCTGCGTGCGGTGTGCGCGGTGCACCATGACCTCGCCGGTTGTGCCCAGCAGACCCGAGGCGGGACGGTAGGCGACTTCCACGGTCAGGTGCACTTCATGCGCGCCCTCGACGTGCATCGCCCAGGTGACGGACTCCCACGCGCTCGGCCCGTCGCTCATGTAGAGCACGGCGCGCGCCTCGGAGCCGTCGCGGCGCAGGCGGACGGGCTCCGTGCGCCCCGGGAGCACGACCTCAAAGGCACACGAGTCGTGGTCCGCGGTGAAGCGGCGGAAATGCGGCGAGAGCCACTCATCGTGCGTCGTCGGGTCGGAGAGCCGGCGGTGGACGGCGGCGACGGGGACATGCAGGTGGACGTCCTCGCGGATCGAGATGAGCGCAGGCACCTACTGGACCTCGAGCGAAGCGTCCTCGGGGCCTTCGCGCGCGCGTTCGCGCAACGCTGGGAACAGCAGCACCTCGCGCAGCGAGTGCTCGCCGGTCAGCAACTGCACGAGACGGTCGATGCCGATGCCGAGTCCACCCGCGGGAGGCATGCCGTGCTCCAGCGCCGTGAGGAAGTCCTCGTCGGCGCTTTCCGCCTCGTCGTCTCCGCCGGCGCGCTTCGCGGCCTGCTCTTCCATGCGCGCGCGCTGGTCGACCGGGTCGTTCAACTCGGAGTACGCGTTGGCGATCTCGTAGCCGAGGGCGAACAATTCGAAGCGCTCGACCGTCTCGGGGTCGCCCGGCTTCTTCTTCGCCAGCGGTGAAAGTGCCGTGGGGTAGTCGAAGACGAAGGTCGGCTGGACCAGCTTCGGCTCGACGAACGCAGACATCAGCGCGTCCAGGATCGTGCCCCAAGACGCGCCCTCCGTGAGCGGGACGCGCCGGTCACGGGCGAGGGCGGCCAGCGCCTCGGCCGTCGGGTAGTCGCGGTAGTCGATGCCTGCGTGCTCGAGCAGGGCGGCGCGGTAGGTGGTCCGCGCGAACGGCGGTGCGAGCGAGACGTCCGGATGGTCGGCATGCACGAGGCTCGTCGAGCCGAGGACCTCGAGGGCGACGCTGGAGATCAGCGCCTCCACCATCTGCGCGACGTCCTCGTAGTCCGCGTAGGCCTCGTACGACTCGAGGAGGGTGAACTCCGGGTTGTGGCGGAAGGAGACGCCCTCGTTGCGGAAGACGCGGCCGATCTCGAACACCTTCTCGAAGCCGCCGACGAGCAGCCGCTTGAGGTGGAGTTCGAGCGAGATGCGGAGGAAGAAGTCGCGGTCGAGCGCGTTGTGATGCGTGACGAACGGCCGCGCCGCGGCGCCGCCTGCCTGGTCCTGCAGTACCGGCGTCTCCACCTCGAGGAAGCCACGGTTGAGGAAGAAGCGGCGCACCGCGCTGACGATCTGCGCCCGCTGCGTCGCGATCGTCATCGAACGCTCGTTGGCAAGCAGGTCCAGGTAGCGCTGACGGGCACGCGTCTCCGGATCCTTGAGCCCGGCCCATTGGTCGGGGAGTGGCCGGAGGGTCTTCGTGATCACGCGCCAGGCCGTGACGGCGACCGTGACCTCGCCCGTGCGCGTGCGGAACAGCGTCCCGGCAACTTCGAGGAAGTCTCCGAGGTCGACGAGCGAAAGCGACTCGTAGTCGGCGAGAACGTCGCGACGGAAGTGCAGTTGGAGGCGGCCGGTCGCGTCGCGGAGGTCGAGGAAGGCGGCCTTGCCCATCATGCGCTGGGCTGAGACGCGGCCCACCACCCACACCTCGACGCCCTCGGCCTCACCGGCAGCGACGAAGGCAGCGACCGCCTCGGCGGTGGTGTGCGTGCGGCGCACGCGCGCCGGGTACGGGTCGCCCGCGGCTTCGAGGCGCACGCGCTTGTCGAGGCGCTGCTGGAACAGTTCGCGCTCAGATGGCATGGCGCTAGTAACGCATACGCCGTGCGGAGGCGCGAGGCGGCGCGTCCTAGTGGATCGTGGTGATCGTCAGTTCCACGTCCCCGGCAGGGGCCTGGATCGTCACCTTCTCGCCCTTTTTCTTGCCGAGGAGGGCGCGCCCGACCGGGGATTTGTGCGAGATCCGGCCCTGGGTCGGGTCCGCCTCGGTCGGCCCGACGAGCTGGTACTTCCGGCTCTTGCCGTCCTTGCCCTTCACGGACACTGTGGAGCCGACCTGGACGGTCTTGGACTTCGCCGCCAGCGCCTCGTCGATGATCGTCGCGGCCTCGAGGGTGCGCTCGATCTCAGCGATCCGCCCCTCGAGGAACGCCTGCTGGTTCTTGGCGTCTTCGTACTGTGCGTCCAGCTGGTCCGGGCCGAGTTCCTGTGCTTCGCGGATCGCCTCCGCGACCTCCGCCCGTTTCACGGTGCGCAGTTCCTGAAGCTCCTCTTCGAGCTTCTGGAATCCTGCCTTCGTGAGCAGGACCGGTTCTTCGGTCATTCGAGGACTCCTTGCGGGCGCGGAACACCAACTAGAAGCCCGGCGCCCTCTCGGGCCGCCGGGCGGAAGGTCGTCTGGGAGCGGTACTCCGTCAGCAGGCGATATTAGCCGATCTGCGCTGGACTCCGCAATCGGAGAGACATAGGCGTGTTTTGATGAATCCGTTATGGCCGAACCCAGCGGGGGGCGGTGATAGACTCGGCTCGGCGGGGTCGTGGGCGCTGACGCCCGAGCGGAGCGTGCCCCATTTCCACGCCGGACGCTGACGCCCCGCCTCCTGCACCGTCCCCGGCGCCTCCAGCGCGGGGCATCCGGCTGCCGCTCATCCTCGGCGTCGTCGTCCTCGCGACGCTTTTCGGTGCCATCGCCGGGGGGATCGCGGGCCGCGCGGCCAGCCGCGGTGGTGGGGGCGCAGGCAGTCCCTCAGGCGTCTCGACGGCAAGCCCGGCGCCGACGCCGTTCGCGCCCGCCGCAGCGCCGTCCAACCTCGTCCGCGCCGCGGAGCGCGCCACGGCGTTCGTCGTCACCGTGATCGCCGAGTCGCCGCCGGAAGTCGATTCGTCAGGAGCGCGGGTGGAGGAGACGAGCGCCGGGACCGGCATCGTCCTGAGCGAGGACGGGCTGATCCTCACGAACTTTCACGTAATTAGCGGTGCGACGCGCGTCCGCGTCATCCTCCCCACGGGCGAATCCCGAGACGCCTCGTTTGTCGCCGACGACTCCCCGTTCCATGACATGGCGCTGCTTTCGATCCCGGCGGGAGGTCTGAAGGCGGCGGCGCTGGGCTCGTCCTCCTCGCTGCGCCTGGGCGAGCCATTGCTGGCCGTGGCGAGCGGCGTGAACACGGTCCAGAACCAGGTGAAGGCGGGCGTCGTCTCCGCGCTGGACGTGGACCTCGTCCGGCCGGGACTGATCCTGACCGGGATGATCCAGACGGACGCCGCGGTGAACCACGGCGATTCCGGCGGCGCGCTCGTGAACGCGAATGGCGAAGTGGTCGGCATCTTGACGACGATCGTGCGCGAGCAGCCAAGCGGCGACATCGTGGAGGGCGTCGCGCTCTGTCATGCGATAGACGGCCTGAGGCCCGTGATCGACGCCGTGCGCGCGCTCGGCTCGAACCCCCGGCCGCGCCTCGGCATCGAGCGTTACTCCACGCAGCACCGGCTCCTTACGGCAGACGAGGCGGCGCGTCTCCGCCTCCGTCCGAATGACGGAGTGGTCGTGATGCGGGTCGAACCCGGCAGTCCGGCGGAGGCCGCGGGGATCCGCGTGGGCGACATCATCCTGGCGGTTGGCGGCCAGCGTCTCTCCCAGTCGGAGCCGTTCGTCAACCTCATCGGGGCCGCCGGAGGAAACGAGGTACGTCTCACCGTCGTGCGTGACGGGGCCGTCCGCCAAATCCCCGTCACCCCGCGCCCGGTGCGCGGGTCGTAGAGGGATTTGCCATGCCGGACCGACCGCGCCTGCCCACACCACCCCCGCCTCCGTGGCCGGACGACAGCCCGGACGACGACGGCTACGACGACGCTTTTGATGAACCCGTCGCTCTCGGCGGCCGCGGCAACCGGCCGCCTCGACGGGGACGCGGCGACGACGACGAAGGCGGAACCGACGACCGGGGAATCTTCCGTGTGCTCGGTGCCGTCATGCTGGTCGCCGCCATTGTGGTCGCCCTCGTGTTGCCCGCTTCGCCGTTGCGTGTGGTTGGACGCGGAGGCGGCGAGGACACGGCGGGCCAGGGGATCTCGTTCCGCGCCCGCGAGGACATGCCACCGTTGCCGCCGGGACTCTCCGCCGCGAGCCATCTGTACGAACTGTCGGTGCCGGAAGGCCTGAGCGGTGGCCAGGTGATCGAGGTCGCCCTCGCCGAACGCACGCGCGATCCGAAGGGCCTCGCGTTCTACACCTACGACGGACGGGGGTGGCAGTACCTCGGCGCGGTGGCGCTCGCCCCGGACGGCAAGCACGCCAGCGGCGAACTGTCGTCGTTGCCGTCCTCGGTCGCGGTGTTGCGATCGGCCGTCGTGGCCCGCTCGCTCGGGCTGATCGTGGAGGGCGACGGGCCACCGGACGCGCGCCTGCTCGCGGGGGCGGCGATCGTCGCCGTGCGCGGGGCGTCGCTGGGCGCCGACGCGAAGTCGCTTTCCGTGCGCGCGAGCGCGGTTGAATCGGTCGCGCGGGCCGCCGGAGGCAAACCCGTCTACCTCGCGGTCAGCGCGGGGTCGGAACCCGCCGCTACGTCCGGACAACTTGGCGTTGACCTCGCCACCTCGATCATGGCGGCTACGAAGGCGCAGCGGGCCGGCGGCGTGCTCGTGGACTTGGGCGCCGTACCGGCGGAGCAGCGAGGCGCCATGTCGCGGTTCGCCGCGGAACTCAGCGCACGCCTGCGCGCGGAGCGCCTCGGGCTGCTGATCGCGGTGCCGGCGGCCGGCCGTGACGGCGGCGCCTACGACTGGGGCGCCCTGCTCGCGGTCGCGGACGGGATCTGGCTCGCGCCACGCGTCGCTGCAGGCGACTACTACGCAGATGTCGAGGCCACGCTGAAGGGCGCGCGCGAGGCGGGGATCGACCTGGCGCGCGTCGCCCTGGTTGTCGACCCGCGCTCGCAGGAGGCCTGGTTGACGCAGCGCTCCACGCTCACGCGCCGTGACGCCCTCGCGCTGGCGAGCACGATCGCCCGGACCGGCGAGAACAGCTCCGGAGGGAACGCGACCGCGGGCCTGACCGCGCCGTTCCTCGCAGGCACCAGCGGTGCGCTGCGCTGGGACGACGGCGCAAAAGCGGTGCTGTTCACCTTCACCGAGGCCGGCGCGACACACTCCGTCTGGATCGAGAACCGCTTTTCGACGGCGTTCCGTCTCGACCTCGCCAGCCGGTACGGCCTCGGCGGCATCGTGGTGGGGCCTGCCGGCGCGGATGCGGGCGCAGACGAGATTGCGGAGACCGTGGTGGCGTTCGTGCAGGGTGCCCCTGCGCGGTTGGAGCGTCCCTTCGGGCCGTACCTCGCGCCCTGCTGGCAGGCCCTCGGCGGCGGGACGATCGAGGGCGCCTCCCCGTGCTGGCAGCGAGAGCAGGCCGCGGCGTCTGTCGTATGGCGCGCGCCACGCGATGCCGGGGCCTACACCGTCAGACTGGTCGTCTCCGACGGCGTGACCTTCATCGGGCAGGAGGTGTCGCTTCGCGTGACCTCGGGCGGCCGCGTGGAGCCGGCCTCGACGGCTACGCCGACGCCCACAGCGACGCGGACCGCGTCGCCCGCGACGCCAACTCCTACACCGACTCCGACGGCAACAGCGACGCGTACGCCGGCAGCGACGGTAACGCCCTCGGCCAGCCCGACGGCAACGGCCACTGGGACCTCTACGCCGACAGCCACCGCGACTGCGACCGCGAGCGCCACGGCGACCACCACTCCCACCGCCACCGCCACCGCCACCGCGACACCGACGGCCACCGCGTCTCCGCCCGGCCCGGGGGGGAACTAGCGTGCTGCGGGTGATCGCCGGGAGCGCACGCGGCGTCCTGCTGAGGATGCCCCCCCGTGCGGGCACGCGACCCACGTCCGGCCGTCTGCGGGAGGCCTTGTTCGCGATGCTGACGAGCGCCGGGGCGGACGGATCACGAGTGTTGGACCTCTACGCAGGCAGCGGCGCGCTCGGCATCGAGGCGCTGTCACGCTGGGACGGACATGCCACGTTTCTCGAATCCGACGCACGGGCGGCGGCCGTGGTGCGGGAAAACCTGCACCGGACGAAGTTCACGGACCAGGCCGATGTGGTCATCGGGCGGGCCGGGCGCTGGCGGGCGGCCGGGGTGGCCCCTTACACGCTCGTACTCGCTGATCCACCGTATGATGACGCCGCCGCGTGGGCCGCGATCGAGCACACCGTGGAAGGCGCATTGGCGCCGGACGCGATGATCGTCGTGGAGCACGATGCCCGACAGACCCCGCCCGAAACATTGGCGGGTCGGGCATGCTGGCGTGACCGCCGGCAGGGGGCCGGCGCGGTGGCGATCTATCGGGCTCGAGCGGAGGAGGCTGCATGACCGTCGCGCTGTACGCGGGGCGCTTTGACCCCGTGACCAACGGCCATCTGGACGTCGTCGCGCGGGCGGCCTCCATATTCTCGGAAGTCGTGGTGGGCGTCGCCGCCAGCCGTTCGGCGATCTTCACGCTGGAAGAACGCACCTCGATGTTCGACGTCGCGGCGCGGGGCGCGGGCCTGAAGAACGTGCGCTTCGCCTCGATCACCGGCCTCACGGTGGACGAGGCCCGCAAGCAAGGCGCCACTGTCATCGTGCGCGGCCTGCGTGCCGGCGACTTCGCCTACGAGTTCGACATGGCGCTGATGAACCGCGACATGGCCCCCGACATCGAGTCGATCTACCTGATGACCGCGCTGGAGCACCTGTTCGTCTCCGGCACACGGATCCGCGAACTCGCCTCCTTTGGGCGTGACGTGAGCAAGTTCGTCCCGCCCGGGGTGAACGAGGCGCTGCGAAAGAAGTTCCAGTCCTGACCGCGCGTCCGGCGCGGGCGAGGAGGCTGTCATGGACCTGTTGCATCTCGTAGACCGCATCGAGGAACTCCTGGCGACGGCGCAGAAGATGCCGATCGGCAACCGGGCGATCATCGACCGCCGCCGGATGCTCGACATCATCGACCAGATGCGCATCGCGATCCCCCACGAGGTGCGCGAGGCGCAGGAGATCGTCGGGCGGCGCGACCACGTGCTGCGTGAGGCGGAGGAAGACCGCCGTCTGATCGAGGCGCAGGCCCAGGAGCGCGCCTCCCGCATGGTGGAGGCGCACGAGATCACGCAGGCCGCGCGCGCCCGCGCGGAAGAGATCGCGCGCGAGGCCGAGCGCCGGCTCCAGGACCGGATCGACGAGGCGAACCGCGACATCTCGCAGCGCATCGACGAGTCGCGCGCGATCGCGAAGGAGCAGATGAGGGCGGCCGACGAGTACGCGCGCGACCTGCTCGAGCGCCTCGAGCGCCAGTTGGGGACATTCGTGAAGTCGGTCCACTCCGGGATCGAGCAACTGGAGCCGTCGCTCCCCGCGATGTCGCGCATCGCCACGCCGCGGGTGGAGATCCCGCGCGCCGAACCTGCGCCGGTGCGAGAGGTCGCACCGCCGCCAGCGGCTGAACCGCTCCCGATCGAGCGGGCACCTGAACGCGAGGAATACGAGGCCCGGCTGGGGCGTCTGGAGCGCGAGCGTCTGGAGCGCGAGATTCCCTCCGCGATGCCGTCCCGTCCCGAGCGCGCCCCCATCCCGTTTCCGCGCGACGACGACGAGGGCCTCGAGAACCTGCTCCAGCCGCGTCGAGGGCGCGTCGCCGCGCCTCGCGAGGCGGCGGAAGGCGCACCGATCATTGATGACTTCGCGAACGAGCCGCTGGACGACGACCCGATCTACCGCCGCGGCGATCGTGGCGACCGCGACGACAATTAGGTAAGCCACCCCTCGGTGACTTGCTACTGACGCCAGGCTCGTTCCGCGGCGTCGCGCATCATGCGCCGTGTCGCTGCCTCCGAGTCACCCGTCAGCAGCGCCCGGCCGTGCGCGCGGCCCGGGAGCAACACCGCCCGCGAGGGGTCGAGGCGCGCGGCCCGTATGACCTGCTCCAGCGACTCGCGCGCGCTGAGGTCGTCACGCGAGGCGACGACATTCAGCCGCGAGGCAGCTGCCTTCGCCGCCTCCAGCGCCTCGAGGTCGGCAAAGTCGGCGGCGAGGGAGAGTCCCGCGACCGTGATCGCCGGGTCGTCGCGCGCGACGATGACCGCCACCGTCGCCCCGAGGCCCGCGCCCACGAGCGTGACCCGCTGGTAGCCGCGGCCGCGCGCGTATTCAATGACGCGTCGGACGTCGCCCGGCATCAACTCGAAGTCTTGGTGGTCGCCCCCGGAGTCGCCGTGACCGCGCAGGTCGACCGTGAGGGCGGAGGGGTCGGAGGGGCCGCCGCGCGCGGCCTCGGCCCACCAGTCCTGCTGCGTGCGATGGTATTCGTGAAGGTAGATCACGAGCCGTGACGGGTCGCGCGCCCAGAGCCGCGCGTCCAGCGGCCGGTCGTCGGCCGCGCGCACGGTGATCGCCTCTGCGCCTGGCGCGGCCTCGCGAGGTGCCCGGTCGGGAAGGTCGAGGCACCCGGCGGCGAAGGCGGACGCCGCGAGGGCGACCAGCGCCGCGAGCGCCCGTCTCACCGCGCCACGAAGTTCAACAGGCGGCCCGGCACGTAGATCGCGCGCTGCACGTTGATGCCTGCGAGCGCCTCGCCGAGGCGCGGGTCCGCGAGGGCCGCCGCGCGTGCGGCGGCTTCGTCCGCCCCCGCTGGGACATCGACGCGTCCGCGCACCTTGCCGTTCACCTGCACGACGAGCGTGACGGTGTCGCGCACGACGAGCGCCGGGTCGAACGCGGGCCACGACTGTTGGTGGACGGAGCCGGCGCCACCCATCCGCGACCAGAGTTCCTCCGCGATGTGCGGGCAGGCAGGCGCCAGCATCAGGGCGAGCGTGCGGACCGCCTCGTCCCATGCGTTGCCGTCGGCCGTGCCGGCGTCCCGCAGCCGCTGGAGTTCGTTCGTCAGTTCCATCAGCGCGGCGATCGCGGTGTTGAAGCGCTTCGCCTCGTAGTCCTCGCCCACCTTCTTCAGCGTGGCGTGGACGGTGTGGCGCAGCGCCCGCGCTCCCGCGGCGTCGGCGGCGCGCGCCGGCGGATCGACGGCGACCGTCCACGTCCGGTTCAGCCAGCGCGAGACGCCCACGATGCCATCGACGTCGTACGGGCCGCCCTGGTCCCAGGGGCCGAGGAACATCAGGTAGGCGCGGAAACAGTCCGCGCCCCACTTCTGCACCTGGTCGTCCGGCGCGACGACGTTGCCGCGCGACTTCGACATGCGCCGGCCGTCGGGGCCGAGGATCTGGCCCTGCGCGAAGTAGCGGGTGAACGGCTCATCGCCGGGGACGAGGCCGAGGTCGCGCGCGACCTTGTAGAAGAAACGCGCGTAGAGCAGGTGCATCGTCGCGTGCTCGGAGCCGCCCGTGTACTGAGCGACCGGCAGCCACGCCTCGGCCGCATCGCGGTCGACGGGTGTCACCTCGTTGTGCGGGTCGGCGTAGCGCATGAAGTACCACGAGGAGCACATGAACGTGTCCATCGTGTCCGTCTCGCGCTCGGCGGGTTTACCGCACTGCGGGCACGTCGTCGCGACGAATTTGGGCGAGAGGGCGAGGGGCGACTGGCCGGTGGGGCGGAACTCGACGTCGTACGGTAACTCGACCGGCAGTTGGTCCTCGGGCACCGCGACCTCCCCGTGGTCGGGACACGTGACGATCGGGATCGGCGCGCCCCAGTAACGCTGGCGCGAGATCAGCCAGTCGCGCAGCCGGTACTGCACCTTCGGCCCGCCCCAGCCCTGCTGCTCCAGGTGGGCGGCGATCGCGCGCTTCGCCTCCGTCGAGGGCATGCCGTCGAACTGCTTCGAGCCGACGAGGGTGCCCGGCTCCGTCCACGCCTCGGCCAGCGGCTGCCGGTCCCAGTCGGGAGGCGCGATCACGACCTTGATCGGCAGCCCGTAGCGGCCGGCGAACGCGAAGTCGCGCTCGTCATGGGCGGGGACGGCCATCACCGCGCCCGTGCCGTAGGTCGCGAGCACGTAGTCCGCGATCCAGATCGGGACGCGGTCGCCGGTCAGGCGGTTGATGCAGTAGGAGCCGGTGAAGACCCCGACCTTCTCGCGGTCCGTCGCGAGGCGCTCGATCTCCGTGGCGCGGGCGGCGTTCTCCTGGTAGTCCTGCACGGCCTTCGCCTGGGCGGGCGTCGTCAGCAGCGGGACGAGCGGGTGCTCGGGCGCGAGCACCATGAACGTGACGCCGTGCAGCGTGTCCGGCCGCGTCGTGAACACGCGGATCTCGGTCGTGCCGTCCGACGCCGGCTGTTCGAGGGCGAACGAGGCCTCGGCGCCCTCGGAGCGGCCGATCCAGTTGCGCTGCATCACCTTCACGTGGTCGGGCCAGTCGAGGGCCTCGTTGTCGAGCAGTTCCTCGGCATAGTCGGTGATGCGGAAGAACCACTGCGCCATGAAGCGCTGCTCGACGAGCGTGTCGCAGCGCTCGCAGCGGCCGTCCTTCACCTGCTCGTTGGCGAGCGTGGTGTTGCAGGAGGGACACCAGTTGGCAGGCGCGGCCTTCTTGTACGCCAGCCCGCGCTTGAACATCTGCACGAACCACCACTGCGTCCAGCGGTAGTACTCCGGGTGCGAACTGATCACCTCGCGGCCCCAGTCGAATGAGGCGCCCATCGAGCGCAGCTGGCGACGCATGCGGATGACGTTGGCGTCGGTCCAGTCCTTCGGGTGGATGCCGCCCTTGATCGCGGCGTTCTCCGCCGGCAGCCCGAAGGCGTCGAAGCCCATGGGGAAGAGCACGTTGTAGCCGCGCATCCGGAAGAACCGCGCGAGCGTGTCGGACGGCGCCATCGCCCACCAGTGGCCGACGTGAAGGTCACCAGAGGTGTAGGGGAACATCGTCAAGTGGTAGCGGTTCGGGCGGCCCTCGACGTGGTCGCGAACGCGGTCGATGCCGTCCGCCTCCCAGCGGGCCTGCCAGCGCGCCTCGATCTCGCCCGGCTGGTACCGCTCCGCACGCGCGCGGTCGCTGGTCTGCTCGATGGTCATGGTGCTCTGCCCTCGTGTGATCGCCGGATGGCGTGGGTTGGCGCGTCGTACGAGCCGGGGCGACGCCGCGCGTGCGCGACGCCGCCTACGTAAGGAGGAGGAGCGCGCCGTCGAGGGCGAGTGAGGAGGCGGGTCGGACGTCCATCGTGCCGCCAGTATCCCGAGGCGCGCGGCGAGGCGTCAACATGGGAGGCCGCACGGGCCTGGAACGCTGGCCTACGCGACGAAGATCAGCGCGATCACGAGCGGGGCGCCGAGCGAGGCGACGATGAGCAGCCGCACCGCCTCGCGCAGGCGGAGCGCCGGGTCGGCGGTCGAGAGCGCGCGCCTCGCCTGCCACGCCACGGCGAGCGTGTAGAGGACGAACAGGGCGATGAGCGTCGGGACCATGGCCGGAGCGTACCGCCGAGGTCAGGGAGAGACGAGCGTGGCGACCGGTTTCCCCTGGCGCAGAAGGTAGATGCGGCCCGCCGAGTCGGTCGCCATCGAGGTCAGGTTGGTCAGACCGCGCGCGACGATCACCGGTTCCCCGCCGTCAAGCGGGAGCGCCCAGAGTTCACCCGAGCAGTAGTCGCCGTAGATGAAGGCCGAGGCCACCTCGGGGACGGCCACGCCTCGGTAGGCGGGCCCGCCGGTGATCGAGCAGCGACCGCCCGTGTGCGTGTACTGCGTGACCGGCAGGACGAGGCCCGTGCGGTCGCAAATGGAGGCGTTGTAGCAGCGGTCGCCCTCCATGATCCGCCAGCCCATGTTCTCGCCGCGGCGGACTACGTCCACCTCCTCCACCGCGCCCTGGCCGACGTCGGCGACCCAGAGGGCGCCGGTCGCGCGGTCGAAGGACATGCGCCACGGGTTGCGCAGGCCGTATGCCCAGATCTCACCCCTCGCGCCGGCGCGGTCGACGAATGGATTGTCCGCGGGGATGCGGTAACGCTCGGCGGCGGAGGAGTTGCGCACGTCGATGCGGATGATCTTGCCCAGCAGCACGCCGAGGTTCTGGCCGTTGCCCTGCGGGTCGCCGGCGGACCCGCCGTCGCCCAGGCCGAGGTAGAGCAGACCGTCCGGCCCGAAGCGGATCGCGCCGCCGTTGTGGTTCGCGAATGGCTGGTTCTGCTCGAGCACCACCAACGCGCTCGCCGGGTCGATCACGCCATCGGCGCCCGCGATGTAGCGCACGAGGACCGACCGTCGAGGGCTGCCGATCGAGTAGTACGTCCACACCCAGCGGTTGCGGTCGAAGTTCGGGTCGAGCGCGAGCGAGAGAAGCCCTTCCTCGGTGCCCGAAGTGAGGACGCGGTCGCGGATGTCGAGGATGACGGCGGTCGCGCCGTCCTCAGTCACGCGGTAGACGAGGCCCGCCTGCTCCGTCAGGAAGTACCCGCCCGGGTACTCGCCGAGTTCCGTCGGGCGGACGAACGCCCGCCCGGCGAAGGCGTCCGCCGTCCCCACCGGCCGAGGCGCGCTCGACCGCGGCGTGGCAATCGGCGGCGGCGTCCCGGTGGCCGTCGAGGCCCCCGCTGGCGGCCTCGATTCGGTGGCTGTGGCGCTCGCTGTCGCTGAGCCCTCGGCCTGTGTGGCGGTCGAGGTCGCGCCGGCCGTGGCGCTCGTGCTCGCCCCGCCAGGCCCCGCCGTCCCGCCAGTGGATCCGGCCGGCTTCCCGCCGCCGCACGCCACCAGCGCGAGTCCGGACGCGGCGAGCAGCGTGGCCGTCAGGCGGAGGCGCATCCGGGCTCCGATCCGCGGTGGGGTGGCACCCATGTTAACTATGCGTGGGCCGCGGAACGCGTGCGAGGTGCTACAGGCTGCGCCCGAGTGCGAGGCCGCCGGCCGCCGCGACGATCCCGAGCACGACGGTGCCGAGGACATACGCGAGCGCGAG